>DASSRF010000338.1:0-2729 GCA_035701945.1 Caldimonas sp.
TGCACCCGCCGAGCGCCAGCGTCGCGCTCGACAAGAACTACATCAAGTTCTCGGCGACGAAGCAGTGGCGCACGACACCGCTCAAGGGCATCTGGCAGCACCCGCCGTATCTCCACGACGGCTCCGGCGCGTTGAATCCCGCGACCGGCAAGTGCATAGACGGATCCGATATCGGCAGCCTGGCCGGAGCGGCGGATCGGGTGAGGCAGGATCTCGCGTGCGTGGTGAACCGCTACAACGACCCGAACGAGCTCAACCTCGGGTTGACCGACGCCCAGCGCGTTGATCTTGTCGAATATCTGAAGTCGCTCTGATCCCTAGCAGGCTGGCAACAGCCTGCTGGCGGCTGCCCGGCGGTCGTCGAGCATCGACAGCGTTCCGGGCTGCGTTGGTAGGCGCGATTGGACTCGAACCAACGACCCCCACCATGTCAAGGTGGTGCTCTAACCAGCTGAGCTACGCGCCTGCGAAGCGCGAATGATACCAGCGTCGGGCGTCGGCTCCGGCCTGCGCCGAGGGCGAAGCGTGCGACGGTCAGCGGCGCCGCGCCGACCGCACTCCCGGAACGCGCCGCACGTGCACGAGCGCTGCCGCGAGCCGCGTCGCGTCGCTCACCTCGACCGTGAACGTCATGAACGCGGTGCCGGCGCCGCCGTCGCGCACCGACTGCGAGCGCACGCCGGTGACGTTGATCTTCTCCTTCGCGAGCACCTCGGAGACGTCGCGCAGCAGCCCCGGCCGGTCGCTCGCCTCGACGCTGACGTCGAGCGGATAGAGCACGGGGTGCGCCGTGTCCGCGGGGCCCCAGGCGACGTCGATGACGCGCTCGCGCGAGCGGCCGACGAGCTCGCGCAGGTTGCTGCAGCCCGCGCGGTGCACCGCGACGCCCTTGCCGCGCGTCACGTAGCCGACGATCGCATCCGGCGGCGCGGGCCGGCAGCAGCGCGCGAGCGACGTCAGGAGCGACCCCACGCCGACGACGAGAACGCCGCCGTCGCGTCCCGAGCGCGAGCGCTTGAGCTGCACCTCGTCGACGTCGCTCTTCGCCGCCGGAGCGGGCCTCAGCAGCGCCTCGATGCTGCGCAGCGACAGCTCGTCCTTGCCGACGACCTCGTAGAGCGCGTCGGCGTCGCGCAGGCCGAGCTGCGCGGCGAGGTCGGCGTGCTTGAGCGCCGTCCTGCCTTCGCGCTGCAGCAGCTTGTCGACGGCGTCGCGGCCGCGCGCGAGCGTCGCCGCGAGCGCCTGCGCGTTGAACCACGAACGCACCTTCGCGCGCGAGCGCGGGCTCTGCAGGTAGCCGAGCTCGGCGTTGAGCCAGTCGAGCGACGGCCCGCCGGTCTTGGCGGCGGTGATCTCGACGACCTGGCCGCTCTTCAGCGCGGTGTTGAGCGGAACGATCGCGCCGTCGACCTTGGCGCCGCGGCAGCGGTGGCCGAGCTGCGTGTGCACCGCGTACGCGAAGTCGATCGGCGTCGCTCCGGCGGCGAGCTCGACGAGCGCGGCCTGCGGAGTGAAGACGTAGACGCGATCGTCGAAGCGGACCCGCGCATCGTCGCTCGCAACCGCTGCGTCGTCGTCGCTGCCGCCGTCGCCCTCGCCGCTCGCGAGCTCGCGCTGCCACGCGAGCAGCTGCCGCAGGACGACGAGCCGCGCCTGCGCGACCTTGGCCTCGAACGCACCCGCCGCGGCCGGCGCAGCGCGCGCCGCATCGGATTCCTTGTACGCCCAGTGCGCCGAGAGGCCGTATTCGGCGTGCTCGTGCATCTCCTGGGTGCGGATCTGGATCTCGACCGCGCTGCCGTCGTCGGCCTCGACGACGGTGTGCAGCGACCGGTAGCCGTTCGCCTTCGGCCGCGCGATGTAGTCGTCGAGCTCGCCGGCGATCGCGCGGTAGCGCTCGTGGACGCGGCCGAGCACCGCGTAGCAGTCGGCGACGTCGGCGGCGATGACGCGCAGCGCGACGACGTCGAGGACCTGCGCGAAGCCGAGCCCTTTCCTCTTCATCTTCTTCCAGATGCTGTACAGGTGCTTCGGCCGGCCCTGCACGGCGACGCGCAGGCCGTGCGCGGCGAGATCGGCAGCGAGGCTCTCGCGCATCGCCGCCACGCGCGCCTCGCGGTCGGCGCGGCGCTCGTCGAGCAGGTTCGCGATCGTCCGGTACTGCTCGGGGTCGAGGAAGCGAAACGCCAGGTCCTCGAGCTCCCACTTGACCTGCCAGATGCCGAGCCGGTTGGCGAGCGGCGCGAACACCTGCATCGCCTCGGCGGCGAGATCCTCCGGGCACGGCCGCTTGGTCGCGGCGAAGAAGCGCAGCGTCTGCAGCCGCGACGCGAGCCTGAGCAGGACGACGCGCAGGTCCTCGGAGAACGCGAGCAGCATCTTGCGGACGCGCTCGACCTGCTGCGCGCGCGCACTGTCGTCGAGCCGCGCGCTCTTCGCGGTGCGCTGCAGGTCACCGAGCTTCCTCGCGTGCGCGACGAGCGCCGCCTGCGACTCGCCGAAGAGCGGCGTCAGCACCGCGTCGGGCTCGCCGAGCTCGTCTGCGGCATGGACGAGGTACGCGGCGGCCGCGAGCGCAGGCGACGCGCCGATCGACGCCAGGATCGACGCCGTGCCGTCGGCGTGCGCGAGCACGCCCTCGCCGGTCGGCAGCTCGCGGCCGATGACGAGCGGCGCGGCGAACGCGCGCGCGCGCCTGACGTCGTCGGCGACGCTCGCTGCATCGCTCG
>DASSRF010000339.1:0-2709 GCA_035701945.1 Caldimonas sp.
GACGGCCGCGCTAGAAACGCGCGCAGCAGCGCGCCGCGGTCGAGGCCCCAGAGCGAGCGGTCGAGCGCGACGAGCGCATCGCGCGCACGTGCGTCGACGACTGCGGTGTCGTCGCCTTCGCGCTCGCCGGGGCCCGGCGCGTCGCGCGTCGCCAGGGCCGATTCGCGCTGCCAGCGCTCGAACGCGAAGCCGGCGACGAAGCCGTGCTGCCGATAGACGGCGGCGCCCTCGGGAGTCGCGTCGAGCACGGGCGTGCGGCCGACGCTGCGCAACGCGTCGACGCACGCGGCGAGGAGCCGGGTCGCGTGACCGCGGTGACGGTGGCGCGCAGCGACGAGCACCATCGCGATCCAGCCGACGTTCGCACCGTACGGCAGCGCCGCCGCGCTGGCGACGAGGCCGTCGCGATCGTCGCGGATGCCGAACGCGTCGCCGCTGCCGATGAAATGCGACCAGTCGTCGGCGGTCTGGTTCCAGCCCGCCTCGTCCGACAGACGCAGCCCGCCGTCGATGTCGCCGGCGCCGAGCCGCTCGATCGCGAGCGCCTCAGAAGGTGCCATCGCGGACCTCGAACTTGGTCGGCTTGCCGAGGCTCGGCCCGCCGCGCTGCACCCAGTCGGCGACCCAGTCGAGCATGCGCGCGAGCGGAACGAGCGGATAGCCGAACAGCGCCGCGGCGCGCGTCGTGTCGGAGAGGAGCGCCGTCGGCGCTTCCTGGCCGACGACGTTCGCCGTCGTGCCGAGGCGCGCGGCGAGCTGGTGCGCGAGCCAGCGCACCGAGATCGTCTCCGGGCCGGTGACGTTGAGCGGCGACGTCGGCGTCGTGCAGTGCGCGAGGCAGCGCAGCACCTGCGCGTTCGCGTCGCCCTGCCAGATGACGTTGACGTAGCCCATCGTGACGTCGACCGGGTCGCCGCGGTGCACCTTCGACGCGACGTCGAAGACGACGCCGTAGCGCATGTCGATCGCGTAGTTGAGGCGGACGATCCGCCCGGGCGTGCCGTGCCTCGCCGAGAAGTGCTCGAACATCCGCTCGCGGCCGAGGCACGACTGCGCGTACTCGCCGACCGGCGCCGGCGCGGTCGTCTCGCTCGCGCCGGCGTGGCCGACGGGGGCGAAGCCGTAGACGTTGCCGGTCGAGAAGGCGACGATCCGCGACGCGCGAAAGCGCTCGGCGACGAGCGCCGGCACGTGCGTGTTCATCGCCCACGTCAGCGCCGGCGCGCCGCTCGCGCCGAACTTGTGGCCGGCGGCGAAGACGACGTTGGGGGTCGCGGGCAGCGCTTCGATCGCCGTGCGCTCGAGCAGGTCGCACGCGATCGTCTCGACGCCGTGCGCGGCGAGCTGCTCGCGCACCGCGGCGTCGCTGAAGCGCGCGACGCCGATCACGCGGCGCGCGGGCGAGGCGCGCTTGGCGAGACGGGCGAGCGTCGGCCCCATCTTGCCGGCGACCCCCAGGATCATCAGGTCGCCGTCGACGCGGTCGAGGTCGGCGACGAGGGCGCGGCTCGGCCGCGACATGAACTCGTCGAGCGCGTCGACCGATGCGAAGCGCTCGGGCAGGTCGGAAGGGTCGAGGAGGTCCACGGGCACGGCGAGCGAAGGATCAGTGTAGCGGCGCGTCGCTTACCCGTTCGGCGCGGCGTGTTGCTACGCTTCGCCGACGACCACGGGAGACGGCATGGCGGCCGAGAAGATCGTTCGCATCGGCGGCGCATCGGGCTTCTGGGGCGACAGCCGCGTCGCCGCGCCGCAGCTCGTCGCCTCGGGGCAGGTCGACTATCTCGTCTTCGACTACCTCGCCGAGACGACGATGGCGATCCTCGCCGGCGCGCGCCTCAAGCGGCCCGAGCTCGGCTACGCGACCGACTTCGTCGACGTCGCGATGCGCTCGGTGCTCGCCGATCTGGCGGCCAGGAAGATCAAGGTCGTCAGCAACGCCGGCGGCATTCACCCGCGCGCGTGCGTCGCCGCGCTCGAGAAGATGATCGCCGACGCCGGGCTGCCGCTCAAGGTCGCGGTGGTCGAAGGCGACGACGTGTCGGCACAGGTCGGCGCGCTCGCCGCCGCCGGAACGCGCGACCTCGCGACCGGCGCGCCGCTGCCGGCGCGCGTCGTCAGCGCCAACGCGTACCTCGGCGCGCTGCCGATCGCCGCGGCGCTCGCCGCCGGCGCCGACATCGTCGTCACCGGCCGCGTCGTCGACAGCGCGCTCGCGCTCGGGCCGCTGATGCACGAGTTCGGCTGGAGCGCGAGCGACTTCGACCTGCTCGCCGCGGGCAGCCTCGCCGGGCACATCATCGAGTGCGGCTGCCAGGCGACCGGCGGCCTCTTCACCGACTGGGAGTCGGTTCCCGACTGGCCGACGATCGGCTATCCGATCGCCGAGTGCCGTGCCGACGGCGTCTTTCGCATCACCAAGCCGGTCGACAGCGGCGGCGTGATCGCGCGCGGCGCGGTCTGCGAGCAGCTGCTCTACGAGATCGGCGACCCCGGAGCGTACGTGCTGCCCGACGTGATCTGCGACTTTCGCGACGTCGCGATCGAGCAGGACGACGCCCGCCACGTCCGCGTCCACGGCGCGCGCGGGCTGGCGCCGACCGACACGTACAAGGTGTCGGCGACCGCGCTCGACGGCTTTCGCTGCACCGGCTCGCTCGTCATCGTCGGCATCGACGCGGTGAGGAAGGCCGAGCGCACCGGCGCCGC
>DASSRF010000340.1:0-3048 GCA_035701945.1 Caldimonas sp.
GCGCCGGGGCGCAGCGACCGCGTCGCCGTCCTCGCGCGCCGGCCGCTCGCTCCGGCACGCAGCGATCCGCGCCTGAGCGTTCGCACCGGCGAGCTCGCGGCGCTCGCGGGCGAGGTGCGCGGCGTCCGCGACGTCTACGTCGCGCTCGGAACGACGATCAAGGTCGCCGGATCCGAGGCCGCGTTTCGCGCCGTCGACTTCGATCTCGTCGTCGGCGTCGCGCGCGCAGCTCGCACTGCCGGCGCGAGGCGGCTCGCCGTCGTCTCGGCGCTCGGCGCCGACGCGCGCTCGCGCATCTTCTACAACCGCGTCAAGGGCGAAGCCGAAGACGCGCTGAAGACGCTCGGCTACGAGTCGCTCGTGATCGCGCAGCCGTCGCTGCTGATCGGCGACCGCGCCGCGCTCGGCCAGCCGACGCGCAGCGGCGAGCTGTTCGCGGCGCGCTTCTTCGGTCCGGTGATGGCGTGGATCCCGGCGCGCATTCGCCCGATCGCGGCGACGACCGTCGCCAAGGCGATGGTCGCCGCGCTCGAGCAGGCGACGCCGGGAACGCGCGTGCTGTCGTCGGCCGAGATGCAGCGTCTCGGGCGCTGATCACTCGACGCCGCGCTTCATCCGCATCCGCACGCGCGCGTCCTTGCCGCGCGACTTCCACGCCGCGACCTGCTGGCGCCGCTCGACCCACGTGAGCGCATCGCGGCGGTGCTCGCGCAGCATCTTCTGGTAGTTGTGCAGCCGATCGGCGTCGACGCCGCCCTGCACCGCGCAGCCCGGCTCGCCCTGGTGCGCGCAGTCGCGGAAGCGGCAGCGCGCCGCGAGCGTCGCGACGTCGGCGAAGCTCGCGAGCAGCGCATCGCCGTCGGCGTCGGGACGGAGCGTCCGCACGCCGGGCGTGTCGACGATGCAGCCGCCGCCCGGCAGGCGATGGAGCGAGCGCGCCGTCGTCGTGTGCATGCCGCGGCCGTCGTTCGCGCGCACTGCGCCGGTGTCCTGGACGGCGGCGCCGAGCAGGGTGTTCGTCAGCGTCGACTTGCCCGCGCCCGACGAGCCGAGCGCGACCAGCGTCTGCCCCGGACGGTCGAGGTGCGCGAGCGCCGCCGCGCTCTGCGCAGCGGTCGCGTCGACGGCGACGATCTCGACGTCGGCCGGGATCCGTCGGCGCAGCTGCGCGACGAGCCGGTCGCGCCGCTCGGGATCGGCGGCGGCGACGTCGGCCTTCGTCAGGACGACGTGCGGCCGCACGCCGCTCGCGACGACGAGCGCGAGGTAGCGCTCGAGACGGCGCGGATTGAAGTCGTCGTCGAGACCCATGACGACGAGCGCGCGATCGACGTTGCTGACGATCGCGTGCACGCCGCCGTCGCCGTCGCGGCGGCAGATGCGCGACGTCGGCTCGACCTGGTGCTGGACCCAGAGGTCGCCGGCGGCGTCGGGCGCGGCGAGCACCCAGTCGCCGACGGCGAGCGCGTCGGCGCCGCCGCGGAGCAGCCTCGGCACCGCGCGCGCGGCGACGGTGCGCTCGCCGTCGCTCAGCTCGAGACCGGAACGGTGGACGACGGTGATGCGAAGAAGCGCGACGTCGGTCGCGCCGAGAGCATCGGCGGCAGCGCGGGCGCGCGCGGCGAGCGTCGTGCTCAGTCCGATCGCCGCGAGGCGATCGCATTCGAAGTTGTGCATGCGAGATCCGAAAGTGCAATGCGACGCCTGCGAGCAGGCGTGGACGCGTCGACGCGAGCGTCGGCGCACGGCGAACGGCCGCGCGCGACGGGCACTTGGCTTCGGAGCTCTAGGCGGTGCGACGCGGCTGCGTCGGCACGGGGTTCAGCGGCGAATCAGGCGAGCGCGCGCGAGGCGGCGGCAAGGACCTTGGAAGGCGAAGGCTTGTGCATGATCGTCCTCCTGAGGTTCGTGGATCGAACGGCCGCTGAAGGCCGGGGCGGCGAATGCCGCGAGGGGCGCGAGTCTGGCAGAGCCGCGGCGATCGGTCAACGCGTCGTCGCGCGAACGCATCGCCACTTGCATCGCGCTCGTCGCGCCGCACATGCGGCGTAGGGACATCGCCCGCCCGTATGATCCGCCGCCGACCGCCCAAGGAGACGCCATGAGAACCCTCGCCCTCGCTTTCGCACTCGCCCTCGCGACGACGACGGCGCTCGCTCCCGACGCCGCCGACGCGCGCCGCCTCGGCGGCGGCGGTGCGATCGGCATGCAGCGGACGATGCCGCCGCGCGCGCCGACGGCGACGCCGCCGGTGCAGCCCGCTGCGCCGGCAGCGACGCCGCAGGTGCCGGCGACGACCGGAGCCGCCGCGGCCGCGGCGCCGCGGCGCTCGTGGCTCGGACCTGTCGCCGGCATCGCCGCCGGCCTCGGCATCGCCGCGCTGATGAGCCACCTCGGCCTCGGCGCCGCGTTCGGCGAGTTCCTGACGCTGCTGCTGCTCGGCTTCGTCGCGATCGTTGCGATCCGCTTCGTGATGCGGCGGATGGTGCCGCAGCCGGCGAGCGCAGGCGCGCGCTTCGCAGGCGCCGGCGCGTCGTCGCCGCAGCCCGCCGCGTTCGGTGCCGGCGCAAGCTCGGCAACCAACGTCGGCGCGAGCGCGGTCGCGGCGCGACTGCCGGGCGACTTCGACGCCGCCGGCTTCGACCGGATCGCGAAGATGATCTTCATCCGCCTGCAGGCCGCCAACGACGCCGGCGACCTCGCCGACCTGCGCGCGTTCACGACTCCCGAGATGTTCGCTGCGATCAGGCTCGAGCTGCAGGAGCGGCGCGCGGCGCAGCGCACCGACGTCGTCCGCGTCGATGCCGAGGTGCTCGACGTCGCGACCGAGCGCGATCGCCAGGTCGTCAGCGTGCGCTTCCACGGTCTGATCCGCGAGGAGGCCGAAGCCGGCGCCACGCCGTTCGACGAGGTCTGGCACCTCGTGCGGCCGGGCGACGGCAGCCGCGAGTGGGCGATCGCGGGCATCCAGCCGACCGTCGCGGGCGCCGCGATCAGCTGACGCGGGTGTCGGCGAACGCGCGCCCGACCAGCGCCGTCGCGACGGCG
>DASSRF010000341.1:0-4826 GCA_035701945.1 Caldimonas sp.
TCGCCTCGCGCCACCTGGCGAGCCTGCCGCTGCCGATCCGCGCGATGTTGCGCGGCGTCGGCGTCTCGGGGCGGGGCGAGGACGCGCGCGGCGCCGCGCTCGCGAGCTACCTGCTGTTCGAGGCGCCGTACACGCGCGAGCTGATCGCGCTCGGCGTCAAGGACACGATGGCGAGGCGCGACGAGGTCCGCGCCTTCTTCGCCTGGCAGGACGTGCACGCGCCGCTCGCCGTCGCCTCCTGACGCGAATCGCTGCTGCCGCGGCGCGGCAGCTCACACGCGACGGCGCTCGATCCGCTACTTCTTCGGCGCGCTCGCGGCGGCGCTCTTGGCTTGCGCCTTCTCCGCCTTGGCCGACTTCTCGGCCCTGGTCTTCTCGGACTTCTCCGACTTCTCGGCCTTGTCCGCCTTTGCGGTCTTCTCGGAATTGTCGTCCGCCTTCGCGGCCTTCTCGCTCTTGGCGGCCTTCGCCGTCGTTTCGCTCTTCTCGCTCTTGGCGGCCTTCTCGGTCTTCGCGGTTTCGGCTTTCGCCGTCTCCGTCTTGGCGGCCTCGGTCTTCGTGGGCTCGGCCTTCGCGGGTTCCGCCTTCGCCGTCGCCGCCGGCTTCGTCGCCGCAGGTGCGGCGCCCGAGAAGGTCTTGCCGTGGACGGTCAGGCCCTCGCTCGAGAACTTGGCGGCGTTGGTCTCGCCGATTCCCTTGACGCGAACGACGAGGTCGTTCCAGTCCTTGAAGTCGCCCTTCTTGCGCTCGGCGATGATCGCGCCCGAGATCGCCGGGCCGATGCCCTTGATCGATTCGAGCTCGGCCTGCGATGCCCTGTTGGCGTCGACGGCCGCGAATGCAGTCGCGGCGATGAACGTCGCGAGCGCGACGATGAGCTTCTTGAACATGGAGCCTCCAGGGATCTCGGGAGACCGGCGGCCGGCGGCGCGACGGTGCGGCGCGTCGCCAGTGACGCGCGGCGCTTGCGTAACGTCGCGCCGCGACGCCGGGTTGACCGGCGTCGGCTGGTCGCGTCTAGGCGGCCGCTGCGGGCGCTTTCGTCTTCTTCGAGCCTTGCGTCCCCGGCTCCTTCTTGCCGCCTCCGGCCTTCGACTTCGTCGGCTTGGCATCGGTCGCGGGCGGCGCGACGTAGTGCTTGCCTTGCACCGTCAGGCCTGCGTCGGAGAACTTGGCTGCGTTCTTGTCGCCGACGCCCTTGACGCGGTCCTTCAGGTCGCTCCAGTCCTTGAACTCGGTCTTGTTGCGCTCGCTCACGATGCGCGTCGAGAGCGACGGGCCGATGCCCTTGACCGCCTCGAGCTCGGCCTGGCTGGCGCGGTTGACGTCGACGGCCGCGTGCGCGGCGACGGCGAGGAGGAGTGCCGCGAGCGCGGCGAAGATCGTCTTCAACATGGGACACCTCGTTGCGTGGATGGACCGGCGGCCGGACGGCCGCCGGTGCGCTGCGCCGCGAACTGCGAGGCAGGCGAGCCGAACAACGACGCCGCGACGAGGCGCGTTGTCCCGCCGCGGAGGGGCTTCAGGGGGGTGTCGTGGGGGCGAGCGCGGCGGCGTAGCGCGCGACTCCCGAAGCGACGTCGGCGAACGCGTGGTCGCAGCCGGCGGCGCGCAGGCGCCCGAGGTCGGCCTCGGTGTAGCACTGGTACTTGCCGACGAGCGCAGCGGGAAACTCGATGTACTCGATCAGCCCCCGATCGACGACCTCGGCGAGCGCAAGCGGCGGCTCGCCGCGCGCGGCGCGCGTCGCGTTGACGACGGCGACGGCGACGTCGTTGAACGGCTGCGCGCGGCCGCTGCCGAGATTGAAGATGCCGTTGACGTCGGGATGCTCGAGGAACCAGAGGTTGACGGCGACGACGTCGCCGACGAAGACGAAGTCGCGCGCCTGCTCGCCGGCCGCGTAGCCGCCGTACGGCCCGAACAGACGCACGCGGCCGTGCTCGCGCAGCTGCTGGAAGTGGTGGAACGCGACCGACGCCATCCGTCCCTTGTGCTGCTCGTGCGGGCCGTAGACGTTGAAGTAGCGAAAACCTGCGACCTGGGCCTTCGCCTGCGGCAGCATGCGGCGGACGACGTCGTCGAAGAGCAGCTTCGAGTAGCCGTAGACGTTGAGCGGGCGCTCGAACTCCGGCTCCTCGCGAAACGTCGCCGAGCCGCCGTAGACCGCCGCCGACGACGCGTAGAGCAGCCGCGTTCCCTGCGCCTGGCAGGCGTCGAGCAGCGTCTTCGACGCGCGGTAGTTGAGCTCGAGCATCAGCCGGCCGTCGTGCTCCATCGTGTCCGAGCACGCGCCTTCGTGGAAGACGACGTCGAAGCGCCCGAGCTCGCCGCGCGCGAAGCGGTCGTAGAAGTCGCGGCGGTCGAAGTAGTCCGCGATCCGGGTGCCGGCGAGGTTGACGTACTTGGCGCCGTCGCCGAGGTCGTCGACGGCGACGATGTCGTGGATGCCGATCGCGTTCAGGCCGCGCAGCAGGTTCGCGCCGATCATGCCGGCGGCGCCCGTGACGACGACCCTCACGCCTGCCTCCGTGCGAACAGCTCGTCGTAGCCGACCGTCGCGGTACCGAACTTGCCGACGACGATGCCGGCGGCGCGGTTGGCGATCGGCATCGCGTCGCGCATCGCGAGACCCGAAGCGAGCATCACCGCGAGCGTCGCGATCACGGTGTCGCCGGCGCCGGTGACGTCGAACACCTCGCGCGCATCGGCGGCGATGTCGAGCTGGCCTTCGCGGTCGAAGAGCGACATGCCGTCCTCAGAGCGGGTGACGAGGAGCGCGTCGAGGTCGAGCGACGCGCGCAGCGCCTGCGCGCGCTCGCGCAGCTGCGCTTCGCTCGTCCAGGCGCCGATCACCTGCGCGAGCTCGTTGCGGTTCGGGGTGATGACGGTCGCGCCGCGGTAGCGTCCCCAGTCGCTTCCCTTCGGATCGACGAGAACCGGTCGCCGCGCCGCGCGCGCGTCGCTGATCATCGTCGGGATGTGCGTCAGCCCGCCCTTGCCGTAGTCGGAGAACAGGACCGCGTCGGCGCCGGCGAGCGCGGTGTCGTACGGCGCCCGCATGTCCTCGAGGACCTCGTGCTCGGGCTCTTCCTCGAAGTCGACGCGCAGCAGCTGCTGCGAGCGGCCGATGACGCGCAGCTTGACGGTCGTCGTCAGGCGCGGGTCGCGCTTGAAGAGCGACTCGATGCCGCTCTTGGCGAGCAGCGCCTCGAGGCGGTGGCCGTGCTCGTCGTCGCCGATCGCGGTGAGCAGGCTCGCCTGGGCGCCCAGCGCCTTGACGTTCCAGGCGACGTTGGCGGCGCCGCCGAGACGCTCCTGGTGCTTGCTGGCGTTGACGCGAACGACCGGCACCGGCGCCTCGGGCGAGATCCGCTCGACGGCGCCGAACCAGTAGCGGTCGAGCATCGCGTCGCCGACGACCAGGACGCGCGCCGCGGCGACGCGTTCACGCGAAATCGAGGGCGAATCGGTGCGGCTCATTGGTCTTCCAGCCGTTGCGGAGGATACGTGTCCCAGCCGAGGCACCCCGGGCACTGCCAGAAATAGTGCTCGGCCTCGAAGCCGCACGCGGCGCACCGGTAGCGGTGCAGCGGCCGCGCGGCGCGGCGCACGGCGTCGCGGATGGCGGTCGTCTCGACGCTACCGAGCGTCGTGCCGGCGTTGCTCGCCTCTGCCGCCGGCGCGGCAAGCAGCGCGTTCGCGGCGGCGAGCGTCGGGTGCTCGCGCAGGTGGCCGAGCAGCCGCTCGCGGCGGCCTTGCGCGTCGGGCTCGAGCGCCGCGATCGCCTCGAGCAGGTCGAGCGTCGGTTCCTTGTCGTAGAGCGCCTGCAGGCGGGCGAGCGCGCCGCCGTCGCCGGCGCTGCGCGCGAGCGCCGCGTAGCGCTTGGCGACGAGGTTGAACGCCGCCGGCCGCACCGCCATCAGCATGTTCCACCAGCGCAGCGCCGCGAGCGCGTCGCCGCGCGCTGCGGCGTGCTCGCCGGAGACGACCAGCGGCCGGGCGTCGCCCGGCGCGGTCTCGCGGGCGCGAGCGAGCGCGGCTTCGGCGTCGGCGGGCTGGCCGGCCGCGTCGGCCTCGAGCGCGAGCTCGCACTGGTAGTGCGCGATGCGCGACGCGAACGAGCCGCTGCCGCTCTTCTCGAGCTGCTCGGCGACCTCGATCGCGGCGCGCCAGTCGCGCGAGCGCTCGTGCAGGTCGAGGAGGGCGAGCCTCGCCTCGGTGTCGAACGACGTCCCGGCGAGCGCGCGGTAGGCCTCCTCGGCGCGATCGAAGAGGCCTGCCTTCATGTAGTCCTGCGCGAGGCCGTGCTGGGCGGCATCGCGCTCCTGCTTCTTGAGGTCGGCGCGGCCGAGCAGGTGCTGGTGGACGCGCACCGCGCGCTCGTATTCGCCGCGCCTGCGGAAGAGGTCGCCGAGCGCGAAGTGCAGCTCCGACGTGTCGGGGTCTTCCTGGACGGCGGCGATGAACGCGTCGATCGCCTTGTCGTGCTGCTCGTTGAGGAGCAGGTTCAGGCCCTTGTAGTACGCCTTCGGCGACTCCTGGCGCTCGCGCCGCGACTGCCGGACGTCGAGCCGCGACGCCAGCCAGCCGAGCGCGAACGCGACGCCGACGGCGACGACGAGCCAGACGATCGAATCAAAGTCCATCGCGCGGCGGATGCGTCGCCAGGTCGGCCGCAGGCGCGCCGGCGGCGGCCACCCGCAGGCGGTCCTCGGCGCGACGGTTGCGGTTGCGCGCCAGGCGCCGGTGCCGCCACCAGCTCGGCACCATCGCGAAGATCCCGAACGCGCAGCCGAGGCCGAACGCGGCGAGCACGACGAAGA
>DASSRF010000342.1:0-2336 GCA_035701945.1 Caldimonas sp.
TCGCCGCTGATCACCGCCGCGGGCCTCGTGCTCGTGACGGTGAAGACCGGCGCATCGGGCGGCTTCCAGGTCGAGTGCCGCGCGCCGGCGAACGGCGCGCTGCAGTGGACGCAAACGACCGACTACGCGCTGCCGCCGCACAACTGGGTGCCGAGCTGCGGCTCGACGCTGACGCCGCAGAACCAGCTGGCGACGCCTGCGGCCGGCGGCACCATCCTGCTGCGCGCCAACGCCGACTCGCCGGGCAGCACCGTCGCGCGACTCGCGTTCTACGGGCTCGCCACCTACCAGGCCAACCAGGCCGCGTTCGACGGGGGCGTGCAGATCTCGACGCCGATCACGTCGGACGCCAAGGGCAACCTGTTCTTCGGCTTCCGTGCCTCCGGCACGCTGCCGATCGCGCTGCAGAGCGGCATCGCGCGCATCGACCGGAACGGCACCGGATCGTGGGTCTCCGCCGGCACCGCGGCCGCCGACCCGAGCATCCGCAAGGTCGTCTACAACTGCGCGCCGGCGATCACCGCGAACGGCGCGTCGCTGTACGTCGCCGTCAACAGCAGCAACAACTCGGGTGCGAGCGGCGGATACCTGCTGAAGCTCGACGCCGCGACACTGGCGATGCAGGCGCGCGTGCGGCTCAAGGACGTCGTCGTGCCGACGAGCGATGCGTACCTGCACGACGACGGCACGGCGTCGCCGACGATCGGACCCGACGGCGAGGTCTACATCGGCGTGCTCGAGAATCCGTTCGGCGCCAACCACCTGCGCGGCTGGCTGCGCCACTTCGACGCCAACCTGACGACGTCGCTCCTGGCGGGCCCGTTCGGCTGGGACGACAGCGCGGCGATCGTGCCGCGCTCGATGGTGCCCCAGTACACCGGAACGTCGAGCTACTTCGTGCTGACGAAGTACAACAACTACTGGCAGGGCGGCGGCGACGGCCTGAACCGGCTCGGCGTCTTCGACCCGCACGTGTCCATGGTCGACCCGATCTCGGGAGCGACCGTGATGAACAAGGTGCTCGACGTGCTCGGGCCGACCCCCGACCCGGCGTTCGCCGGCGGCGTGCGCGAGTGGTGCATCAACACCGCGGCGATCGACGTGGCCGGCAAGTCGGCGATCGTGAACTGCGAGGACGGCCGCGTCTACCGCTGGCACCTGCCGACCAACACGCTGTCGCAGGCGCTGACGCTGACGGCAGGAATCGGCGAGGCGTACACGCCGACGATCATCGGCATGAACGGCGTCTGCTTCGCGATCAACGACGCACGGCTGTACGCACTCGGCCAGTGATGTCGCGGCAGTCGGGGCGCGCCGGCGGATCGCCGATGGAGTTCCGCGCGTGTGGTTCCGGCGCCGCTGCCGCTGTCCCGTGGTGCCGCCGTCGTGTCTCGCCCTGCCTACTCGCGCCCGCTACCTCGCGGTCGGTCGCGCGGTGAGAATGGGACCGATGCCGGCCGACGACGTCACCCCGCAGCTGCTCGCGCGCTGGCACCAGGGCGACGAGGCCGCGCTGAACCAGCTCGTCGCGCTGCACCTGCCGTGGCTGCGTGCGCACGTCGACCGGCGCCTCGGCCCGTTCCTGCGCCAGCGCGGCGAGGCCGACGACTACCTGCAGGACGCGATCGCCGACTTCCTGCGCGACGGCCCGCGCTTCCAGGTGCGCGACGGCGACCAGCTGCGTGCGCTGCTCGCGCGCATCGCCGAGAACACGCTGCGCGACCGCAACGACTGGTTCCGTGCGAAGCGGCGCCGGCTCGGCACGAACGTGACGCTCGCGAGCGACAGCGTGCTCGCGCTCGACCCCGCGCTGCAGCGCAGCACGACGCCGAGCCGCGTCGCGGATCGCACCGAGGTGCGCGACTGGGTCCGGCTCGGGCTCGAGCTGCTCGAGGCCGAGGACCGCAAGATCATCCTAGCGCGCGAGTACGACGATCGTTCGTTCGTCGAGATCGGCGACGAGCTCGGCATGACCGCGAACGCCGTGCGCATGCGCTGGGTGCGCGCCGTCGCGCGCCTCGCGGCGCTGCTGAAGGACCTGCAGGCCGGCCGGCTGCCCGCGGAGCCCGGCCAATGACCGCGTCCGCGCCGCCGCCCGGTTCCTCGCCGCCGGGCGACCGCCTCGAGCGCGCGCTCGCGGCGTTCCTGAAGGCGCCGCCGAGCACGCGCGGCGAGGTCGACGAGCTGCTCGCGAGCAATCCCGAGCTCGCCGAGCTGCTGACGCCGATGGTCGACCCGAGCGCGGCCGATGCGCCGCCCGGCGACGGCCACGGCGAACGCGTGCTCGGCGACTACCGGCTCGTGCGCGAGCTCGGCCGCGGCGGCATGGGCGTCGT
>DASSRF010000343.1:0-2292 GCA_035701945.1 Caldimonas sp.
GTGCAGCGTGCTCTCGCTGATGGGGCCGAACGCGCGCACGCTGCTCGGCCGCGTCGGCGCGCCGGGGACGTTCGACGCGATCGGCGCCGCGCAGCTCAGGTTCGCGACGACGCGCGAGATCGACGTCGGCTTCGCGCGCGTCCGCGCTGCGCGGATGAGCTACGTCGGCGGCCCGGGCTACGAGCTCTACGTGCCGATCGAGTCGGCGCGCCACGTCTGGCTCGCGCTGCACGCCGCGAGCGAAGGGCTCGGCAGCGACGGCGCCGGCCTCGCCGGCGCGCGTGTGGCGCGCGATCCAGTCGAGGTCGCGCGGCGTCTGCGCCGAGCCGGTGACGACGAGGAAGCGGTCGACGGCGAGGCGCGTGACGGTGACGTCGCTCTCGAACCCGCCGCGCTCGTTCAGCATCGGCGTGTAGACCATCGTTCCGGGCGCGACGTCCATCTCGTTCGCGCACAGCCGCTGCAGCAGCGCGAGCGCGTCGCGGCCCTGGAGCAGGATCTTGCCGAACGACGTCTGGTCGTAGACCGCGACGGCGCGCCGTGTCGCGCGCTGCTCGCGAACGACGTCGGCGAGCCACGCGGGCTTGCCGAGCGTCGGCGGGTACGGCGGCGCGCCGCGCTGGCCGTCGGCGCGAAAGACGTTGACGCGCTCCCAGCCGTTCTTCGCTCCGAACACTGCGCCGCGCGCTGCCAGCAGGTCGTAGAGCGGGCTCGTCTTCAGCGGCCGGGCGGTCTCGAGCTCGTGGCGCGGCCAGCGCATCGCGTAATGCAGGCCGAGCGTCTCGCCGGTGCGCTCGGAGAGCGCGCGCTTGTTGGCCCAGTGCGAGCCGAAGCGGCGGATGTCGACATCGGCGAGGTCGCCCGGCGGCTCGCGCCCGACGATCCATTCGGCGATCAGCCTGCCGGCGCCGCCCGAGTTGGCGATGCCCGCCGAGTTGAACCCGGCGGCGACGAAGAAGCTGCGCAGCTCTGGCGCTTCGCCGAGGATGAAGTTGCCGTCCGGAGTGAAGCTCTCGGGGCCGTTGAGGAGCATCTTGATCCTCGCCGTCTCGAAGCACGGCGCGCGCCGGATCGCGGCCGTCATCAGCGGCTCGAACTGCTCCCAGTCCTCGCCGAGCAGCTCGAACTGGAACGTCGACGGGATCGGGTCGACGCGCCACGGCTTGGCTTTCGGCTCGAAGCCGCCCATCAGCAAGCCGCCGACCTCCTCCTTGAAGTAGATGCAGCCGTCGGGATCGCGCAGCACCGGCAGCATCGGGTGGACGCCTTCGATGCGGTCGGTGACGACGTAGAAATGCTCGGCAGACCAGAGCGGAACGTTGACTCCCGCGAGCGCGCCGAACTGGCGCGCCCACTGGCCGGCGCAGTTGACGACGACCTCGCATGCGATCTCGACCTCGTCGCCCTCGTGGCGGACGCGAACGCCGCGCGCGGTCGGCACCGCTGCGCCCGCGTCGGCGAGCACGGCGACGACCTCGACGCCTTCGACGATCCTGACGCCGCGCGTGCGCGCGCCCTTGGCGAGCGACATGGTGAGATCGGCCGGGTTCGCCTTGCCGTCGCCGGGGATCCAGACCGCGCCGGCGAGGTCGTCGGTCCTGAGCGGCGGGAACAGCTCGCCGGCCCGCACCGCCGAGATCTCCTCGCACTCGACGCCGAAGCTGCGCGCCAGCGCGAGCTGCCTGCGCAACGTCATCATGCGCTCGCGCGTCTGCGCGACGTTGACGCTGCCGCACTGCTTCCAGCCGGTCGCCAGCCCCGTCTCGGCCTCGAGCGTGCGGTACAGCTCGATGCCGTACTTGCTCATCTGCGTCATCGTCCGGTTCGGCCGCATCTGGCCGACCAGCCCGGCGGCGTGCCAGGTCGTTCCGCACGTGAGCTTGCCCTGCTCGAGGAGCAGCACGTCTTTCTCGCCGAGGAGGGCGAGGTGGTACGCGGTCGAGCAGCCGGCGATGCCGCCGCCGACGATCACGATGCGGGCAGTTGTTGGCAGCGACATGGTCTTCATTGTGTGCGACGGACGAGGGCGAAGCACCGAGCGCGGCATCGCGGCGGGTGGCTGGGTTCCGCTCCATGTCCCCCGGACCTGGAGCGCAACCGGTCACCCGGCGGCCGCGTCAGCGCTCGGTGCATCGAACTGAGCGAGGTCGCACACGTCAAGCGAGGCGAAGCGCCATCACGCCGGCAATGATCGCGCCGGTGCCGACCGCGCGCTGCAGGCGGAAGCGCTCCTTGAGCATGACGACGCCGATCAGCGCGGCGAACAGCACCGAGGTCTCGCGCAATGCTGCC
>DASSRF010000344.1:0-2349 GCA_035701945.1 Caldimonas sp.
CGTTCGCGCGAATGGACTGCGGCTCGAACGGAAACGATGCGCCACGATCGACCGACATTCAAGCGAACCGGCAAGCTCGGTGCCCGCGCCGGCGGCTCGACGCCGTTGCACGGCGCAAGCGACGCGCTGGTCTAATGCGCCAATGAGCGAACCTCCTGCCTACTCGCCCCCGCCGGTCTGGACGTGGACCAAGCCGAGCGGCGGCCGCTTCGCCGAGATCAACCGCCCGACCGCGGGCGCGACGCACGAGCGCGAGCTTCCCGTCGGCCGCCACCCGCTCCAGCTCTACTCGCTCGCGACGCCGAACGGCGTCAAGGTGACCGTCATGCTCGAAGAGCTGCTCGCGCGCGGCCACGCCGGCGCCGAGTACGACGCCTGGCTCGTTCGCATCAACGACGGCGAGCAGTTCGGCAGCGGCTTCGTCGCGATCAATCCGAACTCGAAGATCCCGGCGCTCGTCGACTTGAGCGGCGCCGCGCCCGTGCGCGTCTTCGAGTCGGGCGCGATCCTGCTCTATCTCGCCGAGAAGTTCGGCGGCGCGTTCGTGCCGCCGGTGGGCGACCGCGCGCACGCCGAGTGCCTGTCGTGGCTGTTCTGGCAGATGGGCGCGGCGCCGTTCCTCGGCGGCGGCTTCGGCCACTTCTACGCGTACGCGCCCGAGAAGATCGAGTACGCGATCGACCGCTACGCGATGGAGACCAAGCGCCAGCTCGACGTCCTCGACCGCCGCCTCGCCGAAGTTCGCTACCTCGCCGGCGACGACTACACGATCGCCGACATCGCGGTCTGGCCGTGGTACGGCACGCTCGCCAAGGGCCAGCTCTACGGCGCCGGCGAGTTCCTGCAGGTCCACGAGTACCGGAACGTCGTCCGCTGGACCGACGAGATCGCCAGGCGTCCCGCCGTCCAGCGCGGCCGCATGGTCAACCGCACGTGGGGACAGCCGTCGAGCCAGCTCCACGAGCGCCACGAGGCGAGCGACTTCGAGACGAAGACGCAGGACAAGGTCCAGGCTGCGACGCCATGACGATCACGCTCTACGACTGCAGCACCGCGCCCAGCCCGCGCCGCGCGCGCATCGTGCTCTCCGAGAAGGGCGTCCGCCACGAGACGGTGCAGGTCGACCTGCGCGCGGGCGAGCAGCTCGGCGAGGCGTTCCGCCTGATCAACCCGCAGTGCACGGTGCCGGTCCTCGTCACCGACGACGGCCTCGTCCTCACCGACAACGCTTCGATCGCGGCGTACCTCGAGGCGCGCTTCCCCGAGCCGCCGCTGTTCGGCAGCACGCCCGCCGAGAAGGCCGAGATCGCGGGCTGGCAATGGCGCGTCGAGTTCGAAGGGCTGCTCTCGATCGCCGAGGCGATGCGCAACCGCTCGCCTGCGATGGCCGGCCGCGCGCTGCCGGGGCCGGTGAACTACGCGCAGATCCCGGCGCTCGCCGAGCGCGGGATCGCGAGGCTGCAGCGCTTTCTCGTCGACCTCGACGAGCGCCTCGCCGGCCGCGACTTCGTCGCCGCAGGTCGCTTCAGCATCGCCGACATCACCGCGGTCGTCGCGATCGACTTCGCGCGCATCGTCAAGGTCCAGCCGGGCGACGCGCACCCGAACGTGCTGCGCTGGCGCGCGGCGATGGCGCTCAGGCCGGCGATGTCGCTCTAGGGGTCGTTCGACGCGCCCTGGCGTCGAGCCAGGGCGCGAGCAGCGCGATCGCACGCTCGACCTCGGGCTCGGAGATCGCGAACGAGAGGCGAACGAATCCGCTGCCGTGCACCGGGTCGAAATCGATCCCCGGCGCGATCGCGATCCCGGTGTCGTCGAGCAGCTCCTTGCAGAACGCGAGGCTGTCGTCGGTGAGATGGCCGACGTCGACGTAGAGGTAGAACGCGCCTTCGGGCGGAGCGATCCCGGCCAGCCCCATCGTCGGCAGCGCTTCGAGCAGGCGTTCGCGGTTCGCCGCATACGTCTCGACCGAGCGCTGCAGCAGCGCGAGGTCGTCGAACGCGGCGAGCGCGGCGTGCTGCGCGATCGCCGGCGGCGTGAGGAAGAAGTTGATCAGGTGGCTGTGCAGCGGCGCGACGCACGATTCGGGCGCGACCAGCCAGCCGATCCGCCAGCCGGGCATCCGGAAGAGCTTCGAGAAGCTGTTGATGACGAGCGCTTCGGGCTCGACCGCGAGCGCAGTCGTGCATCGTCCCGCGTAGGCGATGCCGTGGTAGATCTCGTCGGAGATGAAGCGCGTGCCGCGGCGCCGGCATTCGGCGGCGAGCGCCGCGAGCTCGGCCGCGCCGAGGACGCTGCCGGTCGGATTGGCGGGGCTCGCGACGAGCAGGCCGTGCAGCGCCTCGCTCG
>DASSRF010000345.1:0-6718 GCA_035701945.1 Caldimonas sp.
CGAGAACAGATAGCTGAGCGACGGATGGTCGTGCCAGTACGCGACCATGCTCGCAAGCAGCTCGGGCCGGCGCAGGAACGGCGAATCGGCCGGCGTCGCGGCGCCGAGGACGAAATGGTTGCCGCCGCCGGTTCCGGTGTGCCGCCCGTCGAGCATGAACTTGTCGGTGGTCAGCCGCGACTCGCGCGCGGCCTCGTACAGGTGCGTCGTCTGCGCGACGAGCTCGCTCCAGCTGCTCGCCGGCTGCACGTTCACCTCGATGACGCCGGGGTCGGGAGTGATCCGCAGGACGACGAGACGGGGATCCTTCGGCGGCTCGTAGCCTTCGAGCGTCACCGGGGTTCGCATCGCCTTCGCGGTCGCCTCCACCGCGGCGACGAGCGCCAGGTAGTCCTCGAGCGACGACGTCGGCGGCATGAAGACGTGCAGGCGTCCGTGCCGCGCCTCGGCGCTGATCGCGGTGCGGACGACGTCGCGCGCCGACTCGCCGAGCTCCGGCGGCGCGCTCGCGACGTCGCGACCGTCGGTGTCCGCGTCGGCGTCGCGCTGCGGCTCGTCGTCGACGTCGGCCTCGCCGAGCGGCGGCAGCTCGTCGTTCGGGTCGGGCGGATGCAGCCACGGCAGGTCCTCGGCGCGCGCCCACGGCAGCGATTCGAGCGGCAGGCGAAAGCCGACCGGCGAGTCGCCGGCGATGAGCAAGCAATGTTCGCCGCGCAGGTACCACGGACTCGAGCGGAAGCGCCCCGGGCGGCGTTCGTCGGCAGCGACCGGCAGCGCGTAGCCGACCGGCTCGCCGAGCCCGCGCGCGAAGACGCGGCGCAGCCGTTCGCGCTCGGCGCGGTCGGCGAGGCGCGAGTCGGTCGGCTCGACGTTGATCGGCAGCCTGCCTTCGCGCCACAGGAAGTAGCCGACGTCCTCGTATGCGGCGAAGACGTTGCGACGGTCGACCCCGAGCTGCGTCGCGAGGCGGTGCAGGAACTCGCTCGCGGTCGCGGCGGTCGCGCCGTGGTCGTCGCGTTCGCCGGCGACGAGCTCGGGGTCGTGCCAGATCGCGGCGCCGTCGGCGCGCCAGAAGAGATTGAGCGACCAGCGCGGCAGCTGCTCGCCCGGATACCACTTGCCCTGCCCTGCGTGCATCAGCGCACCGACGCCGTAGCGATGGCGCATCCGCTCCATCAGCGCACCGGCGAGGAGGCGCTTGGTCGGCCCCATCGCCTCGGTGTTCCACTCGCCACCCTCGCGGTCGTCGATCGAGACGAAGGTCGGCTCGCCGCCCTGCGTGAGGCGGACGTCCATGCGGCGGAGCTCGGCGTCGACGTGCTTGCCGAGCGCGTCGATCGCTCCCCACTGCAGCTCGCTGTACGGCAGCGTGACGCGCGGCGACTCCCAGACGCGGCGCACCGACATGCGGTGCTCGAAGGTCGTCTCGCACGGATCGAGCGTGCCGCTGATCGGCGCCGCCGAGCGCGGCTCGGGCGAGCACGCGAGCGGAATGTGGCCCTCGCCTGCGTACAGCCCCGACGTCGGATCGAGGCCGATCCAGCCGGCGCCGGGCAGGTAGACCTCGCACCACGCGTGCAGGTCGGTGAAGTCGACCTCGGTGCCGCTCGGCCCGTCGAGCGCCTTGACGTCGCTCTTCAGCTGGATGAGATAGCCCGACGCGAAGCGCGCCGCGAGACCGAGGTGGCGAAGCAGCTGCACCAGCAGCCACGCGCTGTCGCGGCACGAGCCGCTCGCCCTGGCAAGCGTCTCCTCGGGCGACTGGACGCCGTGCTCCATCCGGATCAGGTACGCGATGTCGTGCTGCAGGCCGCGGTTGAGGTCGAACAGGAACGTGCTCGTCGGCCGCGGCGTCGTGTCGATCCGCGCCAGGTACTGCGAAACGAGCGGCGTCGCCGCGTCCTTGCGCAGATACGGCTGCAGCTCGACGAGCAGCTCGGCCTCGTACGCGAACGGGAATTTCTCCGCGCCTGGCTCGAGGAAGAAGTCGAACGGGTTGTAGACCGCCATCTCGGCGACGAGGTCGACCTCGACGCGAAAGAACGTCGTCGGATCGGGGAAGACGAGCCGCGCGAGGTAGTTCGCCTGCGGGTCCTGCTGCCAGTTGACGAAGTGCTTGGCCGGCTCGACCTTCATCGAGTAGCTCAGGATCCGCGGCCGCGAGTGCGGCGCCGGCCGCAGGCGGACGACCTGCGGCCCGAGCCGGATCGCCCGGTCGTAGCGGTAGTGCGTGACGTGGTTGAGGGCGACGTGGATCGACATCGGACGTCGCTGCCAGCCGGCTTCAGGGCGCGACCGGAACGAGGAAGTCGCGGCTGATGCCGGTGCCGAGCGCGTTGACGCGCTCGAGGAACTGCGTCAGGTACGCGTGCAGGCCGGTCGCGAGGATCTCGTCGATGCGGCCGTACTGCAGGTCGGCGTTGAGCCTGCCCGCGAGCCGCAGCGTGTCCTTCGACTGCTCGTTGGCGACGCGGTGCAGGTTGGCGACGACCTCGTGCATGCACGCCGCGAGCGAACGCGGCATGTCGGGCCGCAGGATCAGGAGCTCGGCGACGCGCTCCGGGCGGATGACGTTGCGGTAGACCTTGCGGTAGACCTCGAAGCCGGAGACCGAGCGCAGCACCGCCGACCAGTGGTAGAAGTCGAACTCGACGTCCTTGTTGCCGCTCTCCTGGCTCTGGCTCTGCGAGCCGCCGTTGCTGCCCTGGCTTTGCGCGAGCGATGCGGCCGCGCCGATGCCGTTGCGCAGCCGCGCGCCGATCGCGCCGGCGGCGACGCCGAACGCGTCGGGCGGCACCGAGTGGAACTTGACGTCGAGCAGGCGCGCCGTGTTGTCGGCGCGCTCGAGGAAGCTGCCGATGCGCAGGAAATGGAACGCCTCGTCCTGCAGCATCGTTCCGACGGTGACGCCGCGCGAGAGGTGCGAGCGGAACTTGACCCACTCGAACGCCTCGCCGGGGCTCTTCTCGAACGCGCCGTCGCCGATCAGCCGCTGGAACTCGAGCCAGGTCTGGTTCTGCGTCTCCCAGACCTCGGTGGTGAGGGTGCCGCGCACCGCCCGCGCGTTCTCGCGCGCCGCCATCAGGCAGCTGCGGATCGACGAGCCGTTGGCGGCGTCGTTGACCATGTACTCGATCACCGTGCGCGGCGTCACTTCGCGGTAGCGCCTCGCGAAGTCGCCGCTGACCTCGTTGATGCTGAGCATGCCGCGCCAGCCGCGCTCGGCGGCCTCCTCCGACTGCGGCAGCAGCGACATCTGGTAGTTGACGTCGAGCATGCGCGCGGTGTTCTCGGCGCGCTCCATGTAGCGCGCCATCCAGAACAGGTGGTCGGCGGTGCGCGAAAGCATGTCAACGCTCCGGCCGGGCGCCGGGCCGCCCCAAGCCCGGCCGCGCCCCCTCGGGAGGCAGCGAACGAAGTGAGCGTGGGGACACCATCCTCAGTCCTCGAGGATCCAGGTGTCCTTGGTGCCGCCGCCCTGCGACGAGTTGACGACGAGCGAGCCTGCCTTCAGCGCGACCCGCGTCAGCCCGCCCGGCACCATCTGCACGGTCTTGCCCGAGAGGACGAACGGGCGCAGGTCGATGTGGCGCGGCGCGATCCCGCTCTCGACGAAGGTCGGGCAGGTCGAGAGCGCGAGCGTCGGCTGCGCGATGTAGCGGCTCGGGTCGGCCTTGAGCAGGCCGCGGAAGTGCTCGATCTCGGCCGCGGTCGCGGCCGGGCCGACGAGCATGCCGTAGCCACCGGCGCCGTGCACCTCCTTGACGACGAGCTCGCCGAGGTGGTCGAGGACGTGACCGAGTTCGTCAGGGTCGCGGCAAGCGTAGGTCGGCACGTTGTCGAGGATCGGCTTCTCGCCCAGGTAGAACTCGATCATCTTCGGCACGTACGGATAGATCGACTTGTCGTCGGCGACACCGGTGCCGATCGCGTTGGCGAGCGTGACGTTGCCGGCGCGGTACGCGGCCAGCAGCCCGGCGCAGCCGAGCGTCGAGTCGGCGCGGAACGCGCGCGGATCGAGGAAGTCGTCGTCGACGCGGCGGTAGATCACGTCGACCCGCTTCGGGCCCTGCGTCGTCCGCATGTAGACGAAGTTGTCGCGGACGTAGAGGTCCTGCCCCTCGACGAGCTCGATGCCCATCTGCTGGGCGAGGAACGCGTGCTCGAAGTACGCGCTGTTGTACATGCCGGGCGTCAGCACGACGACGGTCGGGTCGTTGACCGCGGCCGGCGCGACCGAGCGCAGCGTCTCGAGCAGGAGGTCGGGATAGTGCGCGACCGGCGCGACGCGATGGCGGCCGAACAGCTCGGGAAACAGCCGCATCATCATCTTGCGGTTCTCGAGCATGTACGAAACGCCGCTCGGCACGCGCAGGTTGTCCTCGAGCACGTAGTAGCTGCCGCTGCCGTCGGTGTTGGCGGCGCGGACGATGTCGACGCCGGCGATGTGCGCGTAGATGTCGCCGGCGACTGCGACGCCCTGCATCTCGGCGCGGTACTGGGCGTTGCCGAGCACCTGGTCGGCGGGAACGACACCGGCCTTCAGGATCTCCTGGCCGTGGTAGACGTCGTGGATGAAGCGGTTCAGCGCGGTGACGCGCTGGCGCAGCCCGCGCTCCATCTCGCGCCACTCGTGCGCCGGGATGACGCGCGGGATGAGATCGAACGGGATCAGCCGCTCGGTGCCGCTGCCGTCGTCCTTGGCGCCGTAGACCGCGAACGTGATGCCGACGCGGCGAAAGATCACCTCGGCCTCGTCGCGGCGCGTCTGCATCACCTGCGGCGGCTGCTCCTTCAGCCAGCGGTCGTAGCCGCCGTAGTGCTCGCGCACCGCGCCGTTCGGGTCGTGCATCTCGTCGAAGCCGGCCTTCATGCTGCCTCCGGCGCCGAGGGTAGCAAAGTCTGCGCCACCCGAGCGGCCGCCGCGCGTCAACGCGGGTCGATGTCGATCCGGTGGTGCCAGTAGCGGCGCGCGACGTCGCGCTCGCAACTGCCGTCTTCGGGTCCGTCGGCGCGCCACTGCCACGCGCCGCACGCGGCAGTCGCGACGACGGCGATGCCGCGCTCGCGGTAGCGCTCGACGACGTCGGCCGCCGGGTGGCCGAAGCGGTTGCGGTAGCCGGCCTGGAAGACGGCGATGCGCGGATGGACTGCGTCGAGGAACGCTGCGCTCGACGACGTCCTGCTGCCGTGGTGCGGCACGACGAGAACGTCGCTTCGCAGCGCGGCGCCGGCGACGACGAGCGCGGACTCCTGCTCGCGCTCGATGTCGCCGGTGAGCAGCACGCTTCGCCCGCCGCCGGCGACCCGCAGCACGCACGACATCGCGTTCGACCTCGCCGTGCGCTCGTAATCGTCGGCACGGGGATGGAGGATCGCGAAGTCGACTCCGTCCCATTGCCAGCGCTCGCCGGCGACGCAGCGCCGCGCCGGCCGCGTGCCGTCGAGCAGCGGGTGGCCGTCCTCGAGCGAGCTCGCGAGCGCAGCGACGTCGAGGGCACCGAAGAGCGAGCGCGCGCCACCGGTGTGGTCGCTGTCGCGGTGGCTGAGAACGAGCAGGTCGAGCCGCCGGTCGCCGCGTCCGCGCAGGAATGGAACGAGGACGCGCTGGCCGGCGTCGCTCTCGCGCGAATAGACCGGGCCGCTGTCGAAGAGGAGCGCGTGCGTTCGCGTGCGCACGAGCACCGCGGTGCCCTGGCCGACGTCGGCGGCGACGACGTCGAACGCTCCGTCGGCGGGTCTCGTCAGCGGCGGCAGCACGAGCGCGAGCGCGAGCGGAACCGCGACCAGCCGCGCTCGCCACGGCAGCGGCAGGACGACGAGCGCCGCAGCGCAGAGGCCGGCGAGCCGCGCCCAGAGCGGAGCCGCCGGCGCCGACCACACCGCGCCCGGCACGGAGGCGAGCGCCGCGAGCAGCGCGCTCAGGAGGTCGACCAGCCACGCCGCGATCGACCAGAGCGGCGCGACGGCGATGCCGAGCAGCGCGAGCGGCGTGACGACGAGCGTCACGAGCGGGATCGCGACGAGGTTGGCGAAGATGCCGACGAGCGAGACCTGCTGGAAGATGACGAGCGTGAGCGGCGTCAGGCCGAGCGTCGCGACGAGCTGCGTCCGCACGCCGCCGCGCACCGCAGCGACGAGCCGCGCCGGCCAGCCTCGCCAGCCTTCGTCGCGAACGGCGTCGTCGCTTCGCCCCGCGGCCGCGGGCGACGACGACATCAGCAATGCGACGGCGGCGAACGAGAGCCAGAACCCCGGCTGCAGCAGCGCCCACGGATCGAGCAGCGTGACGACGAACGCCGCGAGCAGCAACACGAGCGACCAAGGCCAGCGCAGCCCGAGCGACTGCAGCAGGGTCACCGTCGCGAGCATCCAGACGGTGCGCTGCGCGGGGACTCCCCAGCCGGCGAACGCGGCGTATGCCGTCGCGGCAACGAGCCCGCCCCAGCGCGCCGCGATCGTCGCCGGCAGCAGGTGCGCGGCGCGCCCGCTCCGTCGCCACGCCGTTGCGACGAGCAGCCCGGCGAGCCAGGCGAACATCGTCACGTGCAGGCCGCTGATCGACATCAGGTGCGCGACCCCGGTGTTGCGAAACAGCTCCCAGTCGTCGCGCTCGATCGCGCCCTGGTCGCCGACGGCGAGCGCGGCGAGGACGCCCGCGGCGCGACGGTCCCTCACGTGCGCGTCGATCGCGTCGCGGATGCGCTGGCGCGCGCGC
>DASSRF010000346.1:0-2774 GCA_035701945.1 Caldimonas sp.
CGAGGAAAACCTGTTCGTGCGCGTGCACCGCGCCCGCCGGCAGCTGCTGTCGTGAGCGCGGGCGCTCAGATCATCGCGGCCGGATCGACGTCCTCGCTCGCGAACCGGGTCACCTTGCGCGGCACGAGGTGCGCGTGCGCGCCGGGAACGAGCCCGAGCCGGTCGCGCAGCGCGAGCCATTCGGCGCGCGGCATCTCGACGTCGACGTAGCCGTCGCCGTCGTCGCGGCGGAACTCGAGGCGGGTGTTCGGCCCGACCGTCAGCGCCTGCGTGAAGACGACCGCGACCGACCCGGGCTCGGCGCTCGCAGCGACGTCGAGCTCGTGCGGGCGGACGTACGCGGTGCGCGCGTCGCCCGCCGCCGGCGTGCCGCCGCGGAACAGGTTGACGTCGCCGAGGAACTGCAGCACGAACGGCGACGCCGGATGGTCGTAGACCTCGTCGGGGGCGCCGTCCTGCTCGATGCGGCCGTGGTTCATGACGACGATGCGGTCGGCGACCTCCATCGCCTCTTCCTGGTCGTGGGTGACGAACACGCTCGTCACGTGCATCTCCTCGTGCAGGCGGCGCAGCCAGCGGCGCAATTCCTTGCGCACCCGGGCGTCGAGCGCGCCGAACGGCTCGTCGAGGAGGAGCACCTTCGGCTCGACTGCGAGCGCACGCGCGAGCGCGATCCGCTGCCGCTGGCCGCCCGAGAGCTGGTGCGGATAGCGATCGGCGAGCCGGTCGAGCTGGACGAGCGCGAGCAGCTCGGCGACCTTGGCGCGGATCTGCGCTTCGTCGGGCCGCGACGCCTTCGGGCGCACGCGCAGGCCGAAGGCGACGTTCTCGAACACCGTCATGTGGCCGAACAGCGCGTAGTGCTGGAAGACGAAGCCGACGCCGCGCTCGCGAACCTCGGTGCCGGTCGCATCCTCGCCGTGGAAGAGCACGGTGCCGGAGTCGGGCACTTCGAGTCCGGCGATGATGCGCAGCAGCGTCGTCTTGCCCGAGCCCGACGGGCCGAGCAGCGCGACCAGCTGGCCGGCCGGAATGTCGAGGCTCAGGTCGTCGCAGACGACGGTCGCGCCGAAGCGCTTGAAGAGGTGCCGGACCTCGATGCTCATCGCGTCGCCCCGCCCGCCTGCGCGGCGACCCGCCGCTCGACGACGATCTTCAGCACCAGCGTCAGCAGCGCCAGGCCGGCGAGCAGCGAGGCGACCGCGAACGCCGCCGCGAACTGATACTCGTTGTAGAGGATCTCGATGTGCAGCGGCATCGTGTTGGTCTGGCCGCGGATGTGGCCGGAGACGACGCTGACGGCGCCGAACTCGCCCATCGCGCGCGCGTTGCAGAGGATGACGCCGTAGAGCAGCGCCCAGCGCACGTTGGGCAGCGTGACGCGGCGAAAGATCTGCCAGCCCGAAGCGCCGAGCACGCGCGCCGCCTCCTCCTGCTCGATTCCCTGCGCCTGCATGAGCGGGATCAGCTCGCGGGCGACGAATGGAAAGGTGATGAAGATCGTCGCGATGACGATCCCGGGAAGCGCGAAGATGATCTTGAGGTCGTGCTCGCGCAGCCACTCGCCGAACCAGCCCTGGAGGCCGAAGACGAGGACGAAGATGAGGCCGGCGATCACCGGGCTCACCGAGAACGGCAGGTCGATCAGCGTCAGCAGCAGGTTCTTGCCGCGAAAGTCGAACTTCGCGATCGCCCACGCGGCAGCGACGCCGAAGAGGCAGTTGAGCGGCACCGAGATCGCGGCGGCGACGAGCGTCAGCCGGATCGCGGCGAGCGCGTCGGGCTCGACGATCGCGGCGAGGTAGACGTCGAGGCCCTTCTTCAGCGCCTCGGCGAAGACGGCGACGAGCGGCACGAACAGGAAGAGCGCGAGGAACGCGAGCGCGACCGCGATCAGCGCGCGCCGCACCCACGCGGGCTCGGTCGTCGCCTCGCTGAGCCGCGGCGGCGCGGCGACCGTCGCGCCCACTGCACCGGCCTCGCTCATCGGCCCTGTCTCGCGCGCGCCCAGGCCTGCAGCCCGTTGATCGCGAGCAGCAGCACGAAGGAAGCGACGAGCATCACCACCGCGATCGCGGTCGCGCCCGGGATGTCGAACTGCTCGAGCTTGGTGATGATGAGCAGCGGCACGATCTCCGAGACCATCGGCAGGTTGCCGGCGATGAAGATGACCGAGCCGTACTCGCCGAGCGCGCGCGCGAACGCGAGCGCGAACCCGGTGAGGAGCGCCGGCGTCAGGATCGGCAGGATGACGCGGCCGAAGGTCTGCAGGCGGCTTGCGCCGAGGATCGCCGCTGCCTCCTCGACTTCGGCGTGCAGGTCCTCGAGCACCGGCTGCAGCGTGCGGACGACGAACGGCAGGCCGATGAACGTGAGCGCGACCCAGACGCCGACCGGGGTGAAGCTGACCTTGAACGGCAGCAGGCTCCCGATCCAGCCGTTGCCCGAATAGAGCGCGGTGAGCGCGATGCCGGCGACCGCGGTCGGCAGCGCGAACGGCAGGTCGACGAGGCCGTCGACGAGCCGCCGCCCCGGGAACGGCACGCGCTCGAGCACCCAGGCGACGACGACGCCGAAGACCACGTTCACCAGCGCCGCCGCGAGGGCGCCGAGGAACGACAGGCGGAACGCCGCCAGCGTCCGCGACGAGAGCAGCACGCGCTGCAGGTCGTGGGCGTCGAGCTGGAAGCTGCGGATCGCGAGCGTCGAGAGCGGGACGAGGATGACGAGGCCGAGGTAGAGCAGCGTCACCCCGAGCGAGAGCCCGAAGCCCG
>DASSRF010000347.1:0-2939 GCA_035701945.1 Caldimonas sp.
GCGTGGCCGCGCTCGACGAGGATGCACAGCGCGAGCAGCGCAGAGCGGCCGATGCCGTGCTCGCAATGGACGAGGACGCGCTCGCCGCGGTCGAGGCGGCGCGACGCGAACTCGACGCCGCGGTCGAGGTTGGCGCGATCGACGCCGCACATGTCCTGCGTCGGCAGATGGAGCAGCGCGATGCCGTGCGCACGCAGCAGCCGCTCGTCGTCGACGTCCTCGTTGCGCAGGTCGATCACGGCGCGAATGCCGTGCTCGCGGGTCAGGCGCTCCGTTTGCCGAGCGGGGAAGCTGCCGCCCACCGCGAGGTGGTCGGTGACCCAGTCGAAGTTCGGTTGCCAGGAGGCCATCGGTGAGGTTGTGCACTGTAGCGGCGATCGCCGCGCACGCGACTCGCGCCGGCGCGCTCGGCAGCGCAGGGCAGGAAGGCGTGCGAAGGCGATGAACGTCACGGTGCTCGGCAGCGGCTACGTCGGCCTCGTCACCGCAGCGTGTCTGGCCGAGATCGGCAACGACGTGGTGTGCTTCGACATCGATCGCACGAAGATCGAAGCGTTGTCGGCAAACCGGGTGCCGTTCCACGAGCGCGACCTGCCGGCGCTCGTCGAGCGCAACGGCGCGCTCGGCAGGCTCCACTTCACGACCAACGTCGCGTTCGCGATCCGCCACGGCGCGGTCGTCTTCATCGCCACCGGGACGCCGCCGGGCGAGGACGGCGGCGCCGACCTCGGCCACGTGCTCGCGGCTGCGCGCAGCATCGGCAGGCACATGCAGGGCGAGAAGGTCGTCGTCCAGAAGTCGACCGTTCCGGTCGGCACCGCTGTGAAGGTGCGGCAGGCGATCGAGACCGAGCTCGGCCGCCGTCGCGCCGAAGGCGACGCCGACGCGCTCGGCCTGCCTGCGGCCGCGGTCGCGATCGTCGCCAACCCCGAGTTCCTGAAGGAGGGTGCCGCGGTCGACGACTTCATGCGCCCCGACCGCATCGTCATCGGCACCGACCCCGGCGACGCCGGCGAGCGCGCGCGCGACGTCATGGCGAGGCTCTACGCGCCGTTCAACCGCCAGCGCGACCGCATCCTGCACATGGACGTCGGCGCCGCCGAGTTCACCAAGTACGCCGCCAACGCGATGCTCGCGACGCGCATCAGCTTCATGAACGAGCTCGCCAACCTCGCCGACAAGGTCGGCGTCGACATCGAGCAGGTGCGGCGCGGCATCGGCGCCGACCCCCGGATCGGCTACAGCTTCCTCTACGCCGGCGTCGGCTACGGCGGCAGCTGCTTTCCGAAGGACGTCCGCGCGCTGATGCGCACCGCCGCCGAGCACGGCCAGCGGCTGCGCGTCCTAGAGGCGGTGCGCGCCGTCAACGACGCGCAGAAGAAGATCCTCGTCGACAAGATCGCGCACCGCTTCGGACGCGACCTCGGCGGCCGCACGTTCGCCGTCTGGGGCCTCGCGTTCAAGCCGTACACCGACGACATGCGCGAGGCGCCGAGCCGGACGACGATCAAGGCGCTGCTCGAGCGCGGCGCCGCCGTCGTCGCCTACGACCCGATCGCGATCGACGAAGCGCGCCGGGTGATCCCCGAGGACCTGCGCGAGCGGCCGGCGCTGCTCGAGCGGCTCAGCTTCGCCGAGTCGCCGATGCACGCCGTCGACGGCGCCGATGCGCTCGTCGTGATGACCGACTGGAAGACGTTCAAGAGCCCCAACTTCCAGGCGCTCAAGGAGGCGCTCCGGCAGCCGGTCATCGTCGACGGCCGCAACCTCTACGGTCCCGAGATCCGCGAGCTCGGCTTCGAATACCTCGCGGTCGGGCGCTGAAGGAGCCTCATGCGCGTCTACAACTCCGAGCAGCGCATCCTCGTCACCGGCGGCGCCGGCTTTCTCGGCAGCCACCTCTGCGAGCGCCTCCTCGCCGCCGGCCACCAGGTGCTCTGCGTCGACAACTTCTTCACCGGCACCAAGCCCAACATCGAGCACCTGCTCGACCACCCGGGCTTCGAGCTGATGCGCCACGACGTGACGTTCCCGCTCTACGTCGAGGTCGACCAGATCTACAACCTCGCGTGCCCGGCGTCGCCGGTGCACTACCAGCACGACCCGGTGCAGACGACGAAGACGAGCGTGCACGGCGCGATCAACATGCTCGGCCTCGCCAAGCGGCTGCGCGCGCGCATCCTGCAGGCGTCGACGAGCGAGGTCTACGGCGACCCCGACCTCCATCCGCAGCCCGAGGCGTACTGGGGCAAGGTCAATCCGATCGGCGTGCGCAGCTGCTACGACGAGGGCAAGCGCTGCGCCGAGACGCTGTTCTTCGACTACCACCGGCAGCACGCGGTCGACATCCGCGTCGCGCGGATCTTCAACACCTACGGCCCGCGGATGCATCCGAACGACGGCCGCGTCGTCTCGAACTTCATCGTCCAGGCGTTGCGGGGCGACCCGATCACCGTCTACGGCGAGGGCCGGCAGACGCGCAGCTTCTGCTACGTCGACGACCTGATCGAGGGCCTGCAGCGCTACATGGACGCCGACGCGGCGACCGGCGGGCCGATCAACATCGGCAACCCCGCCGAGTTCACGATCCGCGAGCTCGCCGAGCTCGTCATCCGACTGACCGGCTCGTCGTCGACGATCGTGACGGCGCCGCTGCCGCAGGACGACCCGCTGCAGCGCCGGCCCGACATCCGCCTCGCGCGCGACGTGCTCGGCTGGGAACCGAAGGTGCAGCTCGAGGAAGGGCTGAAGAAGACGATCGCGTACTTCGAGCAGCTGCTGACGCGCGAAGCGGCGAGCGAGCGCGACCGCCGGCGCATGTCAGCCGATCGCCGCAGGCCGCGTCTCGTCGACCACGCGCCTTGACGTTCCGACGTAGCGCGCGACCATCGTCGCGCAGAAGTCGGCGTACTCCGCGGCGCGCTGCGGCGGGCTCGTGT
>DASSRF010000348.1:0-19575 GCA_035701945.1 Caldimonas sp.
CCGAACTTCGGCAGCGAGGTGATGGTCGTGAGCCTCGGCTGCGAGAAGCTGCAGCCCGAGCGGCTGCTGCCGCCGGGGACGTTCGCCATCGTCGACGAGCGCGACACCGCCGGCGCCGACGTGGTCTGCCTGCAGGACGACGCGCACGTCGGCTTCGAGTCGATGATCGACTCGATCCTCGCGAGCGCGAAGGAGCACCTCGAGCGCCTGGACGCGCGCCGCCGCGAGACGGTGCCGGCGAGCGCGCTCGTCGTCGGCGTGCAGTGCGGCGGCAGCGACGCCTTCAGCGGCGTCACCGCGAACCCGGCGGTCGGCTTCTGCACCGACCTGCTCGTCCGTGCCGGCGCGACGGTGATGTTCTCCGAGGTGACCGAGGTGCGGGACGGCATCGACCAGCTGACGTCGCGCGCGACGACCCCCGAAGTCGCCGCGGCGATGGTCCGCGAGATGGCGTGGTACGACGCGTACCTGAAGCGCGGCTTCGCCGACCGCAGCGCCAACACGACGCCGGGCAACAAGCAGGGCGGCCTGTCGAACATCGTCGAGAAGGCGATGGGCTCGATCGTCAAGAGCGGCAGCGCGCCGATCAGCGGCGTGCTCTCGCCCGGCGAGCGGCTGCGCGACCGCGGCATCGAGCGCGGCCTCGTCTACGCGGCGACGCCGGCGAGCGACTTCGTCTGCGGCACGCTGCAGGTCGCGGCGGGGATGAACCTGCACGTCTTCACGACCGGCCGCGGCACGCCGTACGGGCTCGCCGAGGTGCCGGTGATCAAGGTCGCGACGCGCACCGACCTCGCACGCCGTTGGCACGACCTGATGGACGTCAACGCCGGCCGCATCGCCGACGGCGAAGCGACGATCGAGGACGTCGGCTGGGAACTGTTCCGGCTGATGCTCGACGTCGCGAGCGGCACGAAGAAGACGTGGGCCGAGCAGTGGAAGCTGCAGAACTCGCTCGTGCTGTTCAACCCGGCGCCGGTGACCTGAGGGCACCGCGCTTCCGATTCACGCACACACACACGCACAGAAGGACGCAGCAATGAACGTCGGATTCATCGGCCTCGGGATCATGGGCACGCCGATGGCGCTGCACCTCGGCCAGGCCGGCCACCAGCTCTTCGTCCACACGCGTTCGCGCGTTCCCGAAGCGTTCGCGGCGACGTCCGCGCGCACCTGCGCGAGCGCGGCCGAGGTCGCGAAGCAAGCCGAGGTCGTCTTCACGATGGTGCCCGACACGCCGGACGTCGAGCGCGTCCTGTTCGGGCGCGGCGGCGTCGCCGAGGCGCTGCCGGGCGACGGCGCGCGCAAGGTCGTCGTCGACATGAGCTCGATCTCGCCGATCGCGACCAAGGCGTTCGCCGAGAAGATCCGCGCGCTCGGCGCCGACTACGTCGACGCTCCGGTCTCGGGCGGCGAGGTCGGCGCCAAGGCGGCCACGCTCACGATCATGTGCGGCGCCGATCCGGCGGTGTTCGAACGCGTCAGGCCGCTGCTCGAGAAGATGGGCAGGAACATCACGCTCGTCGGCGGCAACGGCGACGGCCAGACGACGAAGGTCGCCAACCAGATCATCGTCGCGCTCAACATCGCCGCGGTCGGCGAGGCGCTCGTCTTCGCGAGCCGCGCCGGCGCCGACCCGGCGAAGGTGCGGCAGGCGCTGATGGGCGGCTTCGCCGCGAGCCGCATCCTCGAGGTCCACGGCGAGCGGATGATCAAGCGCACGTTCGCGCCGGGCTTTCGCATCCGGCTGCACCAGAAGGACCTCGGCCTCGCGCTGCAGGGCGCGCGCGAGCTCGGCGTCGCGCTGCCGCAGACTGCGAACGCGGCGCAGCTGATGCAGGCGTGCGCGGCCAACGGCATGGCCGACCTCGACCACTCGGCGCTCGTCCGCGCGCTCGAGCTGATGGCCGACCACGCCGTCGCCGAGGGCTGAGCGCCAAGCGCGCCCGATCGTCACGAGCCGATCACGCGGTCGGCGCGCAGGATCAGCGACTGCGGGATCGTGAGACCGAGCTGCCGCGCGGTGGCGACGTTGATGATGAGCTCGAACTCGTTCGGCTGCTCGACGGGCAGGTCTGCCGGCCTCGCACCCGACAGAATGCGTTGGACCAGGCGAGCGGTCGCCCTGCCGTCGATCGCGAAGCTCGGACCGTATGACATCAGGCCGCCCAGCTCGACGAACCGCGAACGCGCGTAGATCGACGGCAGCCGGTGTTTCATGGCGAGCCCTGCGATGCGCGCGGCATTCGAGTTCGCCGTCGGCGACAGCGACGCAGCCACGGCCGTGACGCCCGCGCGTGCGGCGTCGGCGAACGCCGCTTCGTACGCACTCGCGTCGCCGATCCGCATCGCATGCAGGCGCAGTGCCAGCCGGGTCGCGGCGCGTTCGCTCGCTTCCCATTGCAGCACCGACACCGGCGTGTGCGGCTCGAACAGCACGCCGACCAGCGTCAGACTGCCAACCGCCTCTCTCAGCAGCTCGAGCCGCTTGCCGGCGAGATCCGAGACGATGTTCGCGACGCCGGTGATGTTGCCGCCCGGCTGGCTCAGGCTGGCGACGAGCCCGAACGCGACGGGGTCGCCGACGCCTGTGAAGACGATCGGAATGCGCGCCGTCGCCTTCTTGGCCGCGACCGTTGCCGGCGTGGCGATCGTCACCACCACGTCGGGCTGCAGGCGCACGAGTTCCTGCGCCAGCTCGGCGAGCCGGTCGGGGTCGTCCGTCTCCCAGTGCGCGTCGACGACGAGGTTGCGCCCCTCGACGTAGCCCGCGTTCGTGAGCGAACGGCGGAACTCGTCGTAGCGCTCCTTGTCGGCTGCCGCGCTGACCGACGAGAGGTAGGCGACGCGCCGGGGCTTCTCGGCCTGCGCGAGCACGTGCGGCGAGACGCCGAGGCACAGCGCGGCGATGCCATCCAGCGCCTCCCGCCTGTTCATCGACCCCTCCTTCCTGCGCAGCGTGTGCCGATTGTGGGTCGTATCAGCGGCCGCGCCGCGCCGCGGCGTCGACCTCGGCCTGGTGCTGCCGGATCTCGGCCGGCCACTGCGACTTGATCCACGACAGCACGGCGACGATCTCGGCGTCGCTCAGCACGCCGCCGAACGCCGGCATCGCCGAGTCGTAGTCCTTCAGCTTCACCGCCTCGGCGATGCCGAGCTTGGTGATGTCGAACAACAGCTGGTCGGGGTGGTGCCAGGTGTGGCCGCTGGCGTCGTGCGGCGGCGCCGGCATCCTGCCCGTCTGCGGATCGCGCTCGCGCCAGCGCGGCTGGCCTTCGAGGCGCGCCCCGTGGCACGCCGCGCAGTGCTTCGCGTAGAGCGCTTCGCCCTGCGCGAGCAGCGCCGGCTCGTCGGTGCGCAGCACGACCGCCGGCGTGCGCTCGCACGCCGCGAGCGCGCATGCGATCGCCGCGAGCGCGCCTGCGCGGAGCATCGATCCTGCCTTTGCCATCGGCCGAGTGTGCAGCCTTTCGCGGCCGCCGCGACGGCGTGCGCGTTTCGACAGGTTTGGTCACACCTGCTGACCCGGCGCGCGCACCCGCTCGCCAACAATCGCGTCGCCCTCGGCCGATGCGAGCGCAGCTCGCCGCTTTCGATGACGACGAACCCATCGCTTGCAGCCCGACTTCTCGATCGCGTGCGTGCGCCGCTCGCGTGCGGCGCCTTCTGCTTCGCCTCGTTCGCCGCCGTCGCCGCGACGCCGCGACCGGCGCCGCCGCCGGCCGCGCCGCAGGGAGCCGGCGTCACCGTGCTCGTCTACCACGAGGTCATCACCGACAAGCGCGCCGAAGGCACGACCGCGATCACCGCCGAGCACTTCGCCGAGCAGATGGAGCTGCTCGCCGACGAAGGCTTCGTCACCGTCGGCATCGGCGACCTCGTCCGCCACATGAAGGGCGAGGCGACGCTGCCGCCGAAGGCGGTCGTGCTGACCTTCGAGGACGGCTGGCGAAGCGTGCTGAACGCGACGCCGGTCCTCGACAAGCTGAAGCTGAAGGCGTCGTTCTGGATCATCACCGGCAACGGCATCGGCGGCCTCTACCTCGACTGGAGCGACATCGAGCGGCTCGCCGCCAACCCGCGCTACGAGGTCTACTCGCACACCGTCTCGCACCCGTGGGACCCGAACAACAACCTCGTCACCTGGGTGCAGGGGCCGGCGAAGGACGAGGGCAGGCGCGACGCGCTGAACGAGCTCAGCGAATCGAAGCGCGTCCTCGAGCAGCGCCTCGGCAAGCCGGTGCCTTACCTGGCGTGGCCGAGCGGCTGGTACGACGACACGCTGGTCGGCCTCGCCAGGGAGGCCGGCTACAGCGCGCTCCTGACGACCGAGCCGGGGCCGAACCGGCGCGGCGACGACGTCCTTCGCATCCACCGCACGATCGTCGACGGCGGCTGCGACCTGCTGACGTTTCGCCGCACCGTCGAGACCGGCTACGCGTTCACCTGCAAGCAGCGCCAGCGCCTGCCGTAGGCGCGCGAATCGCGGCGGCGCAGCCGGGCCGCCCGCCCGACGCGGGCACGCCGAGTGCCGGCAACGCCGATGGCACGGCTCGTCGTCATCGGGGCGTCGCTCGGCGGCGTCGGCGCGCTCGTGCAGATCGCGGCGGCGCTTCCCGCGGGGTTTCCGGCGCCCATCCTCATCGTCCTGCACATCGGCGAGCAGCCGAGCGTGCTGCCGCGGCTGCTCGCGCAGGTCTCGCAGCTGACGGCCTCGCACGCGGTCGACGGCGAGCCGTTGCGCGCGGGCCGCATCGTCGTCGCGCCGCCCGACCTGCACATGATCGTCGAGGACGACCGCATCGTGCTCGTGCGTGCGCCGAAGGAGCACCACACGCGGCCTGCGATCGACCCGCTCTTCCGCTCGGCTGCGCTCGCGCACGGCAGCGACGTCATCGGCGTCGTCCTCACCGGCCGGCTCGACGACGGCACCGCCGGCCTGCAGGCGATCAAGGAAGCGGGCGGCATCGCCGTCGTCCAGGATCCCGACGACGCCATCGCGTCGAGCATGCCGGCGAGCGCGCTCCAGTACGTCGAGGTCGATCACTGCGTCACGCTGCCGCTCATTCCCGCCCTGCTGACCTCGCTCGTCGCCGAGACGGTCGCGCGGCCGACCGTCGCGTCGCCGCCCGAGCGCCTGGTGCACGAGCAGCAGGCCGCGTTGCAACAAGGAGATCCCGTGGCACATCTCGATGCGATCGGCAAGCGTTCGCCGCTGGCGTGCCCGGAATGCCACGGCACGCTCTGGGAAATCCTCGACTCGCGGCCGCAGCGCTACCGCTGCCACACCGGCCACGGCTTCACCGCGCGCACGCTGCACGAGGCGATGGCCGGAGCGGGCGACGACGCGATGGCGAGCGCGCGGCGCGCGCTGCAGGAGCGCGAGTTGCTGCTGCGCCAGATGGCGGACCAGTCGCGCGCCGACGGCCATGCCGACGAGGCCGAGCGACTCGACGGCGCGGCGCGGCAGCTCAACCGCCAGGGCGAGCTGCTGGTCGAGCTGATCGAGCAGGGGTCCGAACCGCTCGAGTGACGCGGCCGTCGGCTGCGTCGGCCGTACGATCGCAGTCGCTCGCGAACGCGGGCGGCAAAGCGAGCTCGACATGGAGCCCATCGTCTTCGTCCTCGCCCTGCTGGTCGTGCAGGCGGCGCTCGGCGCGCTCGACACCTTCGTCAGCCACGAATGGCTCGAGCGGCTGCCGCACCGGGCGTGGGCGGCACGCGAGCTCGCGCTGCACGCGATGCGCTCGGCGCTCTACGCGGCGATCTTCGCCGGGCTCGCCTGGCTCGAATGGCACGGCGCGTGGAGCTGGCTGGTCCTCGCCGTGATGCTCGTCGAGTACGCGGTCACGACGGTCGATTCCGTCGTCGAGGACAAGACCCGCGAGCTGTCGACGTTCGAGCGCACCAACCACATGCTGCTGGCACTGAACACCGGTCTCTACACGGCGGTCTACGTGCTGCAGATGGTCGCCTGGCAGCGGCTGCCGGATGCGGTCGTCGGCGCGCACCATTCGCTCTGGCTCTCGCTGCCGCTCACCGCGGCTGCGCTGTCGGCCGCCGCCTGGGCGGTGCGCGATGCGATCGCTGCCGGTCGCATGCATGCCGTCGCGATCGCCGGCGGTGCCGCGCGGGGGCCGTCGTCCGCAGACGGTCCGGAAAACCTCTATCGGCGCGCGACGCCGCCGCGGTGAGAATGGTCGGCAGGCGGCCGCTGTCGTCGGCCGCCGCTTCCCGACCGCGCAAAGGACGACGGCATGGCTCCTCCTCTATCTCCCTCGAGCGCTCGCGGCGCGGCGCGCCGTCGCTGGCTCGGTGCCGTCGCCGTCGCTGCGCTCCTCGCCGGCAGCGCCTCGGCGCTCGCGCAGACCGAGATCAAGCTCGGCCACGTCGGCGAGCCCGGCTCGCTCCTCGCCGCCAGCACCGAGGAGTACGCCAAGCGCGTCAACGCCAAGCTCGCCGGCAAGGTCAAGGTCGTCGTCTACGGCTCGAGCCAGCTCGGCGGCGACAAGGAGATGCTGCAGAAGGTCAAGCTCGGCACCCTCGACATGGTGCTGCCCTCGACGGTGATGAGCTCCGAGGTCGACCTGTTCGGCATCTTCGAGCTGCCGTATCTCGTCAAGGACCGCGAGCACATGAAGCGGATCGAGCAGGCCGTCTTCTGGCCCAAGCTCGCGCCCGCCGCGGAGCAGAAGGGCCTGAAGGTGATCGCGGTGTGGGAGAACGGCTACCGCAACATCACCAACAACAAGCGGCCGATCCGGGTCCCGAAGGACCTCGAGGGCATCAAGCTGCGCGTCCCCGAGGGCAAGTGGCGGGTCAAGATGTTCCAGGCGTACGGCGCCAACCCGAGCCCGATGAAGTTCTCCGAGCTCTTCACCGCGCTGCAGACCGGCGTCATGGACGGCCAGGAGAACCCGCTGACGCAGATCTATTCGGCCAAGCTCCAGGAGGTGCAGAAGTACCTCTCGATGTCGGGCCACGTCTACACGCCGTCGTACCTCATCGTCGGCTCGCGCAAGTGGGCGACGCTGCCGGCCGACGTCCGCAAGGTGATGGAGGACACCGCCAGGGAGACGCAGGCGTTCGTCTACGAGCTCGCCGCCAAGGAGGAGACCGAGCTGCTCGGCAAGCTCAAGCAGGCCGGGATGCAGGTCAACGACGTCGACAAGGACGCGTTCGTCGCCGCCAGCAAGCCGATCTACGAAGAGTTCGCGGCCGAGGTGACCGGCGCCAAGGCGCTGATCGACCAGGCCACGGCGCTGCGCAACAAGTAGGCATGCAGGCCGACCCGGCGCCGCAGGGCGCGCTCGAGCGCTTTCGCCGGCGCTACGGTCGCATCCTCGAGGCCGTCGTCATCGTCCTCGTCGTCGTCCTCGCCGTCGAGGTGACGCTCGGCGTCGTCTTCCGCGCGCTCGGCCGCTCGCTCGCTTGGTACGACGAGGTCGCTTCGGTCCTGCTCGCCTGGCTGACGTTCTACGGCTCGGCGCTGGCGTCGGTCTACCGCGCGCACATCAGCTGCCCCGAGCTGATCGAGCAGGCGTCGCCGGCGACGCAGCGGGCGCTGCGCATCGTCGCGCAGGTGCTCGTCATCGCGTTCTTCGCGCTGCTCGGCTGGGTCGGCGCCTCGATCCTGCCGATCATCGCCGGCGACGCGCTGGTCAGCGTCCCCGAGGTCTCGATGGCCGTCGTGCAGTCGGTCATCCCGGTCTCGTGCGCGTTGATCCTGGTCGCCGAGGTCGCGCATCTGGTCACCCTGCTGCGGCCGGCGCAGGCGGCGCGGGCGCCGGCGTCGGCGCTCTCCGACGGGCTGCACTGAGGAATCGGCGATGGCGATGCTCGTGCTCTTCGCCGCCGTGCTCGCGCTCGTGCTGATCGAGGTGCCGATCGCCGTCGCGCTCGGCATCGTCGCGGTCGTCGCGATGCTCGTCAGCCACGGCGCCGATTCGCTGCCCAACGTCGCCGTCGTCACGTACAACGGCGCGACGAGCTTTCCGCTGCTCGCGATCCCGCTCTTCATCCTCGCCGGCGCGATCATGAACGCGTCGGGCATCTCGCGCCGCCTGATCGCGTTCGCTGCGTCGCTGTTCGGCTGGATCCGCGGCGGCCTCGCGCAGGTCTCGATCGGCGCGTCGCTCTTCTTCGCCGAGATCTCCGGATCGGCGGTCGCCGACGTCGCCGCGCTCGGCTCGATCCTCATCCCCGGAATGATCGGCAAGGGCTATCCGAAGTCGTACGCTGCGGCGAGCATGTCGTCGGCGGCGACGCTCGCGGTCATCATCCCGCCGTCGATCCCGATGATCCTGTACGCGGTCATGGCCGAGACGTCGGTCGTGCAGCTCTTCGTCGCCGGCATCGTTCCCGGCCTGATCGGCGCCGCCGGGCTGATGGGCATCGCCTACATGCTGGCGCGCCGTTACGACCTGCCGCGCGAGGCGGCGTTCTCGGGCGCCGCGGTGTGGACGACGTTCAAGCAGGCGCTCTGGGCGTTCCTGCTCCCGGTCGTGATCCTCGGCGGCATCTTCGGCGGCGTCGTCACCGCGACCGAGGGCGCCGCGCTCGCCGTCGTCGCGTCGCTCGCGATCGGCGTCCTCGTCTACCGCGAGCTCGACCTGCGCCAGCTCCGCAAGGCCGTCGTCGACGGCGGCGTGCAGACCGCGATCGTCATGCTGCTGGTCGCGACGAGCGCGCTGCTCGGCACCTACCTGAGCGAGATCCAGGCGCCGCAGCAGCTCGCCCGCATGGTCGCCGAGTTCACGTCGAACAAGTGGCTCGTGCTCGCCCTGCTCAACGTGCTCTTTCTTTTCCTCGGCATGTTCCTGCACTCGGCGGCGGCGATCATCCTCGTCGTTCCGATCGTGATGCCGCTGGTGCGCTCGGTCGGCATCGACCCGGTCCACTTCGGCCTGATCGTCACGATCAACCTCGGCATCGGCCAGCAGACGCCGCCGGTCGCGAGCGTGCTGATGGTGGCGAGCTCGATCGCGCGGGCGAGCGTCTGGGAGGTGACCAAGGTCAACATCTGGTACATCGCGATCCTGGTCGCGGTGCTCCTGCTCGTCACCTACGTCCCGGCGACCGGGATGGTGCTGGTCGACCTCTTCTACCGCTAGCGACGCTTTCGCTAAGGCCGCCGCGGCAGGACGACGGTGAACGTCGTCCCGTGCTCCGGTGAGGCATCGACGCTCACCTGGCCGCCGTGCGCGTCGACGACCTTGCGCACGATGAAGAGGCCGAGGCCGAGCCCGGCGTAGGTCGCGTTGTCCGACTCGACGCGCGCGACCGGGTCGAAGATCGTGCGCAGCGTGTCGAGGTCGATCGGCATGCCGTCGCCGTGCACGGTCACCTTGACCTCGTCGGCGGCGTCGCCGTCGACGACGATCGTCACCGCCGAGCCGCGCGACGCGAGGCGCGCTGCGTTGGCGATCAGGCCGCGGATCGCGTCGCGGATCCGCGGCGCATCCCAGTGGCCGTGCAGGTCGCCGTCGGACGCGAGCCGGACCTTGCGCTCGCGGTCGATGCGCGCGTACTCGTCGAGCGCCTGCCGGCAGAGCACTCCCATGTCCTCGTCGACGCGATCGAGCTCGATCGCCGACCCGAGGCGCACCTTGGTGAAGTCGGAGAGCGCGTCGAGCGTCTGGCGCAGCTGCTCGCAGCTGCGCAGGATCCGCTGCGCCGCCTTGCCCTCGGGAGAGCCGGGCGCGCTGCGGTGCGTCAGCACCTGCGCCGACATCAGGATCGAGGCGACCAGCGTGCGCAGCTCGTGGTTGAGGACGCCGAGGAAGAGCGCGTTCGGCTGCGAACGCGACGGCGAGAACGTCGCGCTCAGCTCGGCGAGGCTGCGGTCCATCGCCTCGTTGAAGTGGACCAGCTCGTCGAGCTCGACGGCACTCGGCGACGGATGCTTCTGCCGCCACTGGCGCAGCACCGAGGCGCGCAGCGACGCGTAGTCGTCGACCAGCTGGCCGGCGTGCGAATGCGGCGGCTCGCCGCCGTCGCCGCGCCGCCGAGCGTCCTCGTCGATCGCCGCAGCGGCCGCTGCCACGGCGGTCGCCTGGCTCGCCGACATCCGGTTCATCTCCTCGGCGACCGCGCGCAGCACCTTGCCGAAGTGCAGCCGGCGTGCCGTCTGCTCGCCGGCGGGCAACCCGCTGTCCTTCTCCCACTCGGAGAGGATGTCGTCGAGGCTGTCGTGGAGGAAGAGGCGCAGGCTCATCGTCGTCGGATCGTCGGCGCTGCGGTCACGCCGCGCGGGCAAGCGCGCTCGCCGGAGGATGGCTCGCGAAGTGCTCCATCGCCGCCTGCACGCCGCTCGCCGCGAGCGCGACGCCGGCGAGCTTGAGCCCCATCTCGCAGGCGGCGATCGTTGCGACCAGCGTGACGTCGTTGCTGTCGCCGAGGTGGCCGATGCGGAACATCCGGCCCTTCACCTTGCCGAGGCCGGTGCCGAGCGAGACGTCGAAGCGCTCGTAGATGAGACGGCGGACGGCGTCGGCGTCGACTCCGGCCGGCAGCAGCACGCCGGTCAGCACCGGCGAGCGGCGCGCCGGATCGGCGCACTGGATCGGCAGCTGCCACGCGTCGACCGCTGCGCGCACGCCGGCGGCCCAGCGGTCGTGGCGGGCGAAGACGTTGGCGAGCCCTTCGCCGAGCAGCATGTCGAGCGACTCGGCGAGGCCGTAGAGGAGATTGGTGTTCGGCGTCGACGGCCAGTAGCCGTCGGCGTTCATCGCGATGATCTCGTCCCAGCCCCAGTACGCGCGCGCGAGCCTGGCCGTCCTGGCCGCCTCGAGCGCACGCGGCGAGACGGCGTTGAACGCAATCCCCGGCGGCAGCATCAGCCCCTTCTGCGAGCCGCCGACGGTGACGTCGATGCCCCACTCGTCGTGGCGGAGGTCGGCGCACGCGAGCCCGGAGATCGAGTCGACGAGGAGGAGCGCCGGATGGCCGGCGGCGTCGATCGCCTTGCGCACCGCGGCGATGTCGGAGGTCGCGCCGGTCGACGTTTCGTTGTGGACGACGCAGACCGCCTTGATCTTTCTGTCGTGGTCGCGGCGCAGCCGCTCCTCGATCTGCTCGGGACGCGCCGCCTGCCGCCAGTGCGGCGCTTCGGGCAGGAGCGCGTCGGGGCCGGGAGCGCACAGGATCTCGGGCGCAAGGCCGAGCCGTGCGGCCATGCGCTGCCAGAGCGCTGCGAAGTGGCCGGTCTCGACCATCAGCACCGCGTCGCCGGGCGACAGCGTGTTGACGAGCGCGCCTTCCCAGGCTCCCGTTCCCGAAGACGCGTAGACGACGACCGGATGGCGCGTCTGGAAGACCTCGCGCAGCCCGGCGAGGACCTGCTTGCCGAGGGCGCCGAACTCGGGGCCGCGGTGGTCGATCGTCGGCAGGCTCATCGCCCGCAGGATGCGGTCGGGGACCGGGCTCGGCCCGGGAATCTGCAGGAAGTGGCGGCCGGTCGGATGGAAGTCGAGGTCGAGCATCGCGCGTGCGTGTGGTCGGCGAGCATTCTTGCACCCCGAACCCGGCGCGGGAACGGCCGCCGTTCGGCGTTTGTCCTAGCGGCCCGGCGGCGGCGGCATCGCCGCGATCGCAGCAGAATCCGACGTCCACCGTGCGACCGCGATGCTGATCGACCGCCCCGAACGACTCGCGGCACCCCCCGGTCCGAAAGGAACGCGCCTGCCCGACACCGAGGTGCTCGTCGAGCTCGCACGGCGGCTGCGCGCCGACACCGCCGGCGACGTTCTCTTCGACGCCGCCTCGCGCGGCCGCTACGCGACCGACGCTTCGATCTACCAGATCTTCCCCGCCGGCGTCTTCGTGCCGACCAACGACGCCGACGTCGCCGCCGCGATCGCGATCGCGCGCTCGCTCGGCGTGCCCGTCCTGCCGCGCGGCGCCGGAACGAGCCAGTGCGGGCAGACGACGGGCGCCGCGCTCGTCGTCGACGCGACGAAGCACCTGCGCCGCGTCGTCGCGGTCGACGCCGAGCAGCGGACGGCGACGGTCGAGCCCGGCGTCGTCCTCGACGAGCTCAACGCAACGCTGAAGAAGACCGGCTTGTGGTTCCCGGTCGACGTCTCGACGAGCGCGCAGGCGACGATCGGCGGCATGGCCGGCAACAACTCGTGCGGCTCGCGCTCGATCGCGTACGGCAACATGGTCCACAACGTGCTCGGCATCCGCGCGCGCCTGGCCGACGGCGCCGAGGTCGACTTCGGCCCGGTCGCCGACGCCTCGGGCCGCGCCGCGACGATCGGCGCGTTCGTCCGCGAGCTGGCAGGGCGCCATCGCGCCGAGATCGAGGCGCACTGGCCGAAGGTGCTGCGCCGCGTCGGCGGCTACAACCTCGACGTCTTCCACCCGCAGAGCGAGAAGCCGTACACCGACGACGGCAGCGTCAATCTCGCGCACCTCCTCGTCGGCTCGGAAGGGACGCTCGCGTGGTCGCGCGAGCTGACGCTCAGGCTCTCGCCGCTGCCCGCAGCGAAGGTGCTCGGCGTCGTCAACTTCCGGACGTTTCGCGCCGCGATGGCGGCGGCGCAGCGCATCGTCACGCTCGGGCCCACCGCGGTCGAGCTCGTCGACCGCACGATGGTCGAGCTCGCGCTCGCCAACCCCGCGTTCGCGGCGACGATGCGCGCCGCCCTGATCGGCGCGCCGGCGGCGATCCTGCTCGTCGAGTTCGCCGGCGAGGAGAAGGCGCCGCTCGTCGAACGGCTCGCGCGTCTCGGCGAGCTGATGGCCGACCACGGCGAGCCGGGCAGCGTCGTCGAGCTCGTCGACGACGGCGCGCAGAAGCGCCTGTGGGACATCCGCAAGGCCGGGCTCAACATCATGATGAGCCTGAAGGGCGACGGCAAGCCGGTGAGCTTCATCGAGGACTGCGCCGTCCCGCTCGAGCACCTCGCCGACTACACCGACGCGCTCACCGAGGTCTTCGCGCGCCACGGCACGCGCGGGACGTGGTACGCGCACGCGTCGGTCGGCACGCTGCACGTGCGCCCGATCCTCGACATGCGCCGCGACGGCGCGGCGAAGATGCGCGCGATCGCCGACGAGGCGTCGGCGCTCGTTCGCGCCTACCAGGGCGCGTACAGCGGCGAGCACGGCGACGGCCTGTGCCGCGGCGAGTGGATCGCCTGGCAGTTCGGCCCGGCGCTCACGGCCGCGTTTCGCGCGATCAAGGACGAGCTCGACCCCGACGGCGTCTTCAACCCCGGCAAGATCGTCGACCCGCCGCGGATGGACGACGGCGCGCTGTTCCGCTTCCCGCCGCCATCGGCGCCCGCGCCGTACCGCACGATCGCGCTCACCCCCGTGCTCGACTGGTCGGCGTGGGACGTGCAGAACGACCCGCGCACCGAGCGGGTCGGCGCGCCCGGAAGCGGCGGCGACCCCACCGGCGGCTTCGCCAAGGCCGTCGAGATGTGCAACAACAACGGCCACTGCCGCAAGTTCGACGCCGGCACGATGTGCCCGAGCTTTCGCGTCACGCGCGACGAAGAGCATCTGACGCGCGGCCGCGCGAACACGCTCAGGCTCGCGTTGTCGGGCCAGCTCGGCGACGCCGACAGCGCCGACGCGGCGGTCCTCGACGCGCTGGATCTGTGCGTCAGCTGCAAAGGCTGCAAGCGCGAGTGCCCGACCGGCGTCGACATGGCACGGATGAAGATCGAGGCCCTCGCGCAGCACGCCAGACACCACGGCCGCTCGCTGAAAGACCGCCTCGTCGGCGACCTGCCCGAGCTCGCGCACACGATCGCGCCGCTCGCGCCGCTCGTCAACGCGCTCGCCGCGCTGCCCGGTGCTGCGCTGCTGCGCGAGCGGCTGCTCGGCTTCGCGCGCGACCGCGCGCTGCCGCGCTGGCGCAGCGACACGTTCTGGCGCGCGCACGATGAGCGCCTGTTCTCGACGTCCGACGCGACGATCGCCGCAGCGCGCAAGAGCGGCAAGGCGGCGGTGCTCTTCGTCGACACCTTCAACGGCGCGTTCGAGCGCGAGAACGCGATCGCGGCCGCACGCGTGCTTCACTTTGCCGGCTACGCCGTGCACACGCCGACAAAGGCGCACGGCCACCACTGTTGCGGCCGCACGCTGCTGACGACCGGCGACGTCGACGGCGCGCGCGAGCGCGCGAGCGCGCTGCTCGACGCGCTGCTGCCGTTCGCCGCCGCCGGCGTCGCGATCGTCGGCCTCGAGCCGTCGTGCCTGCTGACGCTTCGCGACGAGGCGCTCGCGCTTCGCCTCGGCGCCAAGGCCGAGACCGTCGCCGCGCATGCGCTCCTGTTCGAGGAGTTCGTCGCGCGCGAGACGAAGGCCGGCCGCTTCTCGGTCGACTTCGCGGCCGCCGAGGCGCCGATCCTCGTCCACGCGCACTGCCATCAGAAGGCGTTCGCCGCCGCGCAGCCGATCGTCGACGTCCTCGCGCTCGTCCCCGGCGCGAAGCCGAGGCTCGTCGAGACGTCGTGCTGCGGCATGGCCGGAACGTTCGGCTACGAAGCGCGGCACCGCGACGTCTCGACGGCGATGGCCGAGGCGAGCCTGCTGCCCGCGATCCGCGCCGAGCCGGCCGCGATCGTCGTCGCCGACGGTACGAGCTGCCGGCAGCAGATCGCGTTCGGCGCCGGCCGCGAGGCGCTGCACGCGGCGCGCGTCCTCGAGCGGCTGCTGCCGCCGGAGGCGGCGCGGTGACGTGGTCGATCGTCGCGCGCGACGACGACGGCGGCTTCGGCGTCGCGATCGCGAGCCGCTTCTTCGCCGTCGGCGCGCTCTGCGTCCACACGCGGCGCGCCGTCGGCGCGCTCTCGACCCAGGCGCTGCTGAACCCGCTCTACGGTCCGCGCGGGATCGAGCTGCTCGCCGCCGGCGTCTCGAGCGAGGACGTCGTCGCGCAGCTCACCACCGCCGACGAAGGACGCGCGCAGCGCCAGCTGCACGTGATCGGCGCGCGCGGCCGGCCGGCCGCGTGGACCGGCGAGCAGTGCATCGACTGGTGCGGTCACGCGGTCCACGACGACTTCAGCGTCGCCGGCAACATGCTCGCCGGCGCCGAGGTGCTCGAAGCGACGGTCGACGCCTACGTCGCCGCGCGCGGGCGGCCGCTCGGCGAGCGGCTGCTCGCCGCGATGGCCGCGGGCGACGCCGCCGGCGGCGACAAGCGCGGCAAGCAGGCCGCCGCGCTTCGCCTGCACGGTGACGACGACTATCCGCGCCTCGACCTGCGCGTCGACGACCACGCCGAGCCGATCGACGAGCTGCGCCGGCTCTACGACAAGAGCTTCGAGCGCTTCCAGCCGTTCATCGCGTGCCTCGCGAGCAGCCGCGACCCGGTCGGGCTGCTGCACCGCGACGAGATCGAGGCGCGCATCGAGGCATCGCTCAAGGCGCGCGCGAGCACGCCGACCGTTCCGTCCGCTTTTCTTCCGGAGGTTCCACGACCATGATCCGATCGCCGCTCCGCTCCGTCCGCCGCCTCCTCGCCGGCGCCGCGCTCGTTCTCGTCGCCGCCGGCGCTGCGCACGCGCAGACGCTGCGCGTCGGACTCGCCGAGGACCCCGACGTGCTCGACCCGACGCTCGCGCGCACCTTCGTCGGCCGGATCGTCTTCGCCGCGCTCTGCGACAAGCTGTTCGACATCGACGAGAAGCTCAACATCGTGCCGCAGCTCGCGACGAGCTACGCGTGGTCGGCCGACAGCAAGCAGCTGACGATCAAGCTGCGCACCGACGTCACCTTCCACGACGGCGAGAAGCTCGACGCCGCCGCGGTCAAGTTCAACATCGAGCGCCACAAGACGATGGCGGGCTCGAACCGCAGCGGCGAGCTGCGGCCGGTGGCGAGCGTCGACGTCGTCGACCCGGCGACGGTGCGGCTCAACCTGTCGGCGCCGTTCTCGCCGGTCCTCGCCGCGCTCGCAGACCGCGCCGGGATGATGGTCTCGCCGAAGGCGGCGCAGGCCGCCGGCGCCAACTTCGGCGCGCACCCGGTCTGCTCGGGGCCGTTCAAGTTCAGCGAGCGCGTCGCGCAGGACCGGATCGTGCTCGAGCGCTACCCGAACTACTGGAACAAGGCGAACGTCCACGTCGACAAGGTCGTCTACACGCCGATCGTCGATGCGACGGTGCGGCTCGCCAACCTGCGCTCGGGGCAGTTCGACATCATCGAGCGGATGGCGCCCTCGGACGTCGAGAAGCTCTCGAAGGAGAAGAACTTCAAGGTCGCGAAGATCACCGAGATCGGCTACCAGGGCATCACGATCAACGTCGGCAAGAGCGAGAAGGCGCAGCACAACCCGCTCGGCAAGGACCCGCGCGTGCGCGAGGCGTTCGAGCTCGCGCTCGACCGCGCCGGCATCGTCCAGGTCGTGATGGACAACGAGGCGACCGTCGGCAACCAGTGGGTCGCGCCGAGCAACGCGTTCTACGCCAAGAACGTGCCGATCCCCAAGCGCGACGTCGCGCGCGCGAAGGCGCTGCTGAAGGAGGCCGGCGTTCCCAACCCGAGCTTCACGCTCGTCACGCCGACGACGTCGGACGCGCAGCGGATCGCGCTCGTCGTCCAGGCGATGACGCGCGAGGCCGGCTTCGACGTCAAGATCCAGTCGACCGAGTTCGCGACCTCGCTCAACATGGCCGACAAGGGCGACTTCGAGGCGTACGTGCTCGCCTGGAGCGGCCGCGCCGACCCCGACGGCAACCTCTACAGCTTCGACGCCTGCAAGCAGCCGCTCAACTACGCGGGCTACTGCGTGCCCGAGGTCGACGAGCTCCTCAACAAGTCGCGCAGCGAGCGCGATCCCGCCGAGCGCAAGAAGGTCTACGAGCAGATCGCGGCGCGCGTGCTGAAGGACCGTCCGATCGTCTACCTCTACCACCGCAACTGGCTGTGGGCCTACAACACCAAGCTGACCGGGATGCGGAGCATTCCCGACGGGCTGTTGCGGGTGACGGGGTTGAAGCTCGGCGACGCGCGCTGAGCGCGCGCGAAACGCCTTCGGATTCGCTGCGCTGACGACCAACGATGCTCGACTTCCTGATCAAGCGCATCGCGACGATCGTCCCGACGCTCGTCTTCGTCTCGATGCTGATCTTCGGGCTGCAGCAGCTGCTGCCCGGCGACCCGGCGGTGATCCTCGCCGGCGAGGAACGCGACGCCAACGTCGTCGCGTACCTGCACAAGAAGCTGCACCTCGACGATCCGCTGCCCGTGCGCTACGCGTACTGGGTCGGCGGCGTGCTGAAGGGCGACCTCGGCGAATCGGTGCGGACGCAGCAGCCGGTGCTCGACCTCGTCGTCCAGAAGCTGCCGGTGACGGTCGAGCTCGCGCTCCTCGCGTTCGCGATCGCGCTCGCGATCGGCATCCCGGCCGGAATCGTCTCGGCGGTCGGCCGCGGCACGGCATGGGATGCGGCGGCGAACGCGTTCGCGCTCTGGGGGCTGTCGACGCCGAACTTCTGGCTCGGCATCCTGCTCATCATGCTGTTCTCGGTCACACTGGGATGGCTGCCGGCGTCGGGCTACGTGAGCCCCGCCGAGGACCTGCGCGCCAACCTCGCGGCGATGATCATGCCGGCGTTCGTCCTCGGCAACGCGATCGCCGCGGTGCTGATGCGCCACACGCGAAGCGCGATGCTGCAGGTGCTCAACGCCGACTACGTGCGCACCGCGCGCGCCAAGGGGCTGAGCGAGCGCGTCGTCGTCCTGAAGCACAGCCTGCGCAACGCGCTGACGCCGATCATCACGCTCGGCGCGCTCGAGTTCGGCACGCTCCTCTCGGGCGCCGTCCTCACCGAGCAGGTCTTCACGATCCCCGGCTTCGGCAAGCTGATCGTCGACGCCGTCTTCAACCGCGACTACGCGGTCGTGCAGGGCGTCGTCCTCGTCACCGCGAGCGCGTACATCGTGCTCAACCTGCTCGCCGACGTCGCCTACGTCGCGGTCAACCCGCGGCTGCGGCGATGAGCGTGCGCGGCGCGCGCGAACGACGATGAGCGCCGTCCTTCCGGTCGTGCACGCCGAGCCGGCGCTGCCCACTGCAGGCGATGGCGCGTGGCGTCGTGCGTGGCGGCGGCTGCGCCGCCGCCGCGGCGCGATGGTCGCGCTCGCCGTCGTCGTCGCGTTCATCGCGATGGCGATCTTCGCGCCGTGGCTCGCGCCGTTCGATCCGGTCGAGACGAGCTGGAGCGCAATCCGCAAGGCCCCTTCGGCCGCGCACTGGTTCGGCACCGACGAGATCGGCCGCGACGTCCTCTCGCGCGTGATCTGGGGAACGCGCGCGTCGCTGATGGCCGGCGTCGTCTCGGTCTCGATCTCGCTCGCGCTCGGCGTGCCGATCGGGCTCGCCGCAGGATTCGCGGGCGGCTTCGTCGACGCGCTGATCTCGCGCATCACCGACGCGTTCCTCGCCTGCCCGTTCCTGATCCTCGCGATCGCGCTCGCCGCGTTCCTCGGCCCCAACCTCACCAACGCGATGATCGCGATCGGCGTCTCGGCGACGCCGATCTTCGTGCGCCTGACGCGCGGCCAGGTCATCAACGTCAAGGTCGAGGACTACATCGAGGCGGCGCGCGCGCTCGGCAACCCGCCGTTCCGGATCGCCTGGCGGCACGTCCTGCCCAACATCCTCGCGCCGGTGCTCGTGCAGGCGACGCTCGCGACGGCGGCGGCGATCATCGCCGAGGCGAGCCTGTCGTTCCTCGGCCTCGGCCAGCAGCCGCCGGCGCCGAGCTGGGGCAGCATGCTCAACGTCGCCAAGAACTACGTCGACAACGCGCCGTGGATGGCGATCTGGCCGGGGCTCGCGATCTTCGTCCTCGTGCTCGCGTTCAACGTCCTCGGCGACGGCCTGCGCGACGCGCTCGATCCGCGCCAGCGCTGAAGCGACGCCCGCACGTGGCCGACGCTCGTTCGCAACCGCAGCGCCGCGAGCTGCGCGTCCTCGCCGAGCGCGACATCGCCGCGCTGCAGCGCTTCTTCGACGCCAACCAGACGTACTTCCTCGAGGTGAACGGCGAGCCGCCGCGCGCCGACGAAGGCGAGCGCGAGTTCCGCGACGTGCCGCCGGCGGGGATGGCGTACCGCGAGATGGTCCTGCTCGGCTGGTTCGGCGACGACGGCGAGCTCGTCGCGATGGCGACGATCGTCGGCGACTTCATCGCCGAGCACGTCTGGCACCTCGGTCTCTTCATCGTCGCGACGTCGCTGCACGGCAGCGGCGCCGCGCACGCGATCTACCGCGAGCTCGAGGCATGGATGGTCGAGCGCGGCGCGCACTGGATCCGCCTCGGCGTCGTCGTCGGCAACGCGCGCGCCGAGCGCTTCTGGGAACGCTCGGGCTACGTCGAGGTGCGCCGGCGCGGGCCGGTGCAGATGGAACGGCGGTCGAACCTGCTGCGCGTCATGGTCAAGCCGCTCGAAGGCCGCGAGATCGCGCCGTATCTCGCGCTCGTCGCGCGCGACCGTCCCGACGCGCCTTAGCGATCTCTGAACAGGTCGTCGGCGCGTTCGCGGGAGAAAGTCTGTTCGAGCGGACCGGACGCGGGCAGGGCGTCCGGGGCTCCGAATGCGGCG
>DASSRF010000349.1:0-3944 GCA_035701945.1 Caldimonas sp.
CTCGCTCTTCTACCTTGCGTATGCCGACAACCGCGGCCTTGCCGTCGACACCGCTTCGACCCTGACTGCGCTCGTGCTGTCGGTCGTCGTCGTCTCGATCGTCCTGCACGGCATCTCGGTGACGCCGCTGATGGCGATCTACGAACGCCGCAAGCCCGCGCGCAGCGGCAAGGCGGCGTGATGTCGGCGTCGTCGGCCGCCGCGGCCGCAGCCGGCATCGCCGCTTCGCCCGCCGAGGCGTGGTTCGCCGCGCAGCGCTGGCGACCGTTCGCGTTCCAGCGCGAGGTCTGGGCGGCGATGGCGGCGGGCGAGAGCGGGCTGCTGCACGCGACGACCGGATCGGGCAAGACGTACGCGGTCTGGTTCGGCGCGCTCGCACGCGCCGCTGCGGTCGGCGTCGCGCTCGCGCCGCGCAGCGCGCCGCCGCTCGGCGTCCTCTGGCTGACGCCGATGCGCGCGCTCGCCGCCGACTCGGCACGCGCGATCGCCGCTCCGCTCGCCGACCTCGGCATCGCCTGGAGCGTCGGCATCCGCACCGGAGACACGCCGCCCGCGGAGCGCGCCGCGCAGGACCGCCGCTTCCCGACCGCGCTCGTGACCACGCCCGAGTCGCTCAGCCTGATGCTGACGCGCGAAGCGGCGCACGCCGAGCTCGCCGGCGTCCACACCGTGGTCGTCGACGAGTGGCACGAGCTGATGGGAACGAAGCGCGGCGTCCAGGTCCAGCTCGCGCTCGCGCGGCTCAGGCGCTGGAACCCGGGGCTCGTCGTCTGGGGACTGTCGGCGACGCTCGGCAACCTCGACGAGGCGATGTCCGTGCTGCTCGGCGGCGAGCGCGGCACGATCGTTCGCGGCCGCACCGAGAAGAACCTCGTCATCGACACGCTGCTGCCGGCCAACCCCGGCCGCTTCTCGTGGGGCGGCCACCTCGGCAAGCAGATGCAGCTGCCGGTCGTCGAGGAGATCGAGCGCTCGTCGACCACGCTCGTCTTCGTCAACGTGCGCTCGCAGGCCGAGGCGTGGTACCAGCTCATTCTCGACGCGCGCCCCGAGTGGGCCGGCGTCGTCGCGCTCCACCATGGCTCGCTCGACAAGGACGTGCGCGACTGGGTCGAGCTCGGCTTGAAGCAAGGCCGGCTGAAGGCGGTCGTCGCGACGTCGTCGCTCGACCTCGGCGTCGACTTCGTTCCGGTCGAGCGCGTGCTGCAGATCGGCTCGGCGAAGGGCGTCGCGCGGCTGCTGCAGCGGGCGGGACGCAGCGGCCACGCGCCGGGCCGGTCGAGCCGCATCACGCTCGTTCCGACCAACACGCTCGAGCTCGTCGAGGCGGTCGCTGCGCGGCGCGCAGCGCTCGCGGGCCGGATCGAGAAGCGCGCGACTCCCGACAAGCCGTTCGACGTCCTCGTCCAGCACCTCGTCACCGTCGCGATCGGCGGCGGCTTCGTCGCCGACGAGCTCTTCGCCGAGGTGAAAGGCGCGTGGGCGTACCGCAAGCTCACGCGCGCCGAGTTCCAGTGGGCGCTCGACTTCGTCGTGCGCGGCGGCGCGAGCCTGAACGCATACCCCGAGTACCACCGCGTCGTCGCCGACGCCGAAGGCGTCTACCGCGTGCCGAGTCGCGCGATCGCGCGCCGCCACAAGCTGGGCGTCGGCACGATCGTGAGCGACGCGCAGGTCCAGGTCCAGTACGTCTCCGGCGGCAGGATCGGCGTCGTCGAGGAAGGCTTCGTCGCGCGGCTGAAGAAGGGCGACTGCTTCGTCTTCGCCGGCCGCACGCTCGAGTTCGTTCGCGCGCAGGAGATGACCGCGTACGTGCGCCGCGCCGACGGCCGCCAGGCTTCGATGATCGCCTGGGCCGGGGCGAAGATGCCGCTCTCGAGCGAGCTCGCCGACTCGGTGATGGAGGTGCTCGCCGACGCTGCGCAGGGCGACTTCTTCGATCCCGAGATGGACGCGGCGCGGCCGATGCTCGAGACGCAGGCGACGCTCTCGCGCATCCCGACGCCGAAGACGCTGCTCGTCGAGAAGCTCGAGTCGCGCGAGGGCCAGCACCTGTTTCTCTATCCGTTCGCCGGCCGCAATGCGCACATCGGCCTCGGCAGCCTGCTCGCCTGGCGGCTCGCGAAGGAGCGGCCGAACACGTTCTCGATCGTGATCAACGACTACGGCCTCGAGCTGCTGTCGGCGCGGCCGATCGACCCGACTCCGCTCGTCGACCAGAGCCTGTTCGAGGAGGGCGACCTGCTCCGCGACGTCCTGGCGAGCCTGAATTCGAGCGAGCTCGCGCGGCGGCGCTTTCGCGAGATCGCGCGCGTCGCCGGCCTGATCAGCCAGGGGTATCCGGGGCAGGCGAAGTCGACGCGCCAGCTGCAGGCGTCGAGCTCGCTCTTCTACGAGGTCTTCCGCAAGTACGACGAGGGCAACATGCTGCTCAGCCAGGCCGAGAACGAGGTGCTCGGCCAGGAGCTCGACATCCAGCGGCTGCGCGAGGTGCTGAGGCGCATGCGCTCGCAGCGCGTCGTCCTCGTCGAGCTCGCGGTGCCGAGCCCGTTCGCGCTGCCGCTGATGGTCGACCGCTTCCGCGAGAAGCTGACGACCGAGAAGCTGCAGGACCGCCTCGCGCGGATGCTGCGCGAGATGGAAAAGGAGGCAGAGCGGGGCTGACCGCGCTCGCCGCGCTTCTGTCGCAAACAGCAGTTGCCGTCGGCGCTCGCTCTACTCGAGGACGATCCGCGGGAAGTAGTAGGAGACGACCCAGTTCGGCACGTCGACGATCGAGCTGATGCGCAGGTCGGCGCAGACGCTGCACAGCATGTACGCGTCGACCGGGGCGTAGCCGTAGCGCTTGCTGAGCAGCTCGACCATCTCGGCGACGGCAGCGCGCGCGCCGGCCATGAGGTCGGGGCCGATCCCGGTCGTCACCTCGTAGCCTTTCTTGTCGAAGTGGTCGCTGACCGGGCCGGGCGTGACGTAGCGCGGCGAGCGCAGGCGCGCGTCCTTGACGAGCTCGAACCTGAGCGCGACGTCGATCGGGCTTTCGATCGCCGTCCCGCAGACCTCGCCGTCGCCCTGCGCCGCGTGCGTGTCGCCGACCGAGAACAGCGCGCCCTCGACCTCGACCGGAAGATAGAGCTCGGTGCCGGCGCAGATGTCGCGCGCGTCCATGTTGCCGCCGACGTTGCGCGGCGGAATGATGCTGTGCAGCCCGGGCTCGGCCGGCGCGACGCCGATCGTTCCCGTGAACGGCCTGAGCGGCACCCGGCCGCCCGGCCCGTACATCGCGGGCGTGAGCGCCGGGTCGTAGTGCCAGTGGTGCAGGCGCGCGTCGGGGAACTGGTCGGCGAGCAGGCCGAAGCCCGGAATGTTCCCGGTCCATCCCCAGCCCGAAGGCCGCAGCGAGAGCACCGTGACCTTGAGCGCGTCGCCGGGCTTCGCACCGTCGATCCAGACCGGGCCGGTCACCGGATTGACGCGAGCGAGGTCGAGCTTCTCGAGGTCGGCTGCGGTCGACGCCTTCGTGAGCTGGCCCGACGAAGCGTCGACCGTCTCGAACTCGACGGTCTCGCCGGGCGCGATCCGCAGGCGGGGCGCGAAGGCGTTGTTCCAGCCGTGGTGGATGTGGTTTCGGTGGATCGTGTGGCTGGCCGACTCGCCCATCGCGCGACTCCTCAGACGGCGACGGTCAGCGCGCCGTCGACGACCAGGTTGGTCCCCGAGATCCGGCTCGCCGCCGGGCTCGACAGGAACACGACTGCATTCGCGACTTCCGAAGGCGTGCCGAACTTGCCGGTCGGGTTGGCCTTCAGCGTCGACGCGAACAGGTCGGGCATGTTCTTCTCGATGTTCTGCCAGATACCGCCGTCGAAATAGGTGTTGCCGGGCGACACGCAGTTGACCCGGATGCCCTTGCCGACGAGCTGGCGGCTGAGGCCCTTGGCGTAATG
>DASSRF010000350.1:0-2750 GCA_035701945.1 Caldimonas sp.
ATCGAAAGGGAATGCCCGATTGTAGCGGTTCGATCGATGACCCCGGGAAGCCTCAGCCCCCGACCAGGTGGCGCCAGGCGTGAGCGAAGTCGCTCGGCGGCTCGGATCGAAACGTCATCGGCGCTCCTGAGATGGGGTGGACGAACGCGAGCTCGCTCGCGTGCAGCGCCTGCCTCTCCATGCCGAGCGTCGCGGCGCCGCCGTACAGGCGGTCGCCGACGAGCGGCATGCCGCGATCGGCGAGATGGACCCGGATCTGGTGGGTGCGGCCGCTGTGCAGCGTGCAGCGCAGCGCCGCGACGCGGTCGCGCTCGGCGATCCGTTCGAAGTCGGTCCGCGCCGGCTTGCCCGCAGCGACGACCGCCATCTTCGTTCGCGTCCGCGGGTCGCGACCGATCGGCGCATCGACGCTCCACCGTTCGCCCGGTGGCGTGCCGTGCGCGATCGCGAGATAGCGGCGCTGCACCTCGCGGGCGGCGATCGCGCGCACGAGCGCAGTCACCGCGGCGAGGGTGCGGCCGACGACCATCAGCCCCGAGGTGTCCTTGTCGAGCCGGTGGACGATGCCGGCGCGGGGCAGCGCCGCGCTCGCCGGGTCGCGCGCGAGCAGCGCGTTGAGGAGCGTCCCGGTCCAGTTGCCCGCCGCCGGGTGAACGACCATTCCCGCCGCCTTGTCGACGACGACGATGTCGCGGTCCTCGTGGACGACCGCGAGCGGCAACGACTCGGCGACGTAGGCGCGGCTCTCGGCGGTCGGCTGCAGGCGAACCGCGATCCGCTGGCCGGCGCGGACGCGCTGCGACGGGCTCGTCGCCGTCGCGCCGTCGATGGCGACTTCGCCGCGCCGGACGAGCTGCTGCAGATGGCTGCGCGAGAACTCGGGGACGAAGGCGACGACCGCCTTGTCGAGGCGCTCGCCGTGCTGCGCGGCGGTGACGGTCGCGACACGCTCCTCGACGACATCGTCGCCGTCCTCGCCGTCGGCCTCGCCGGCGATCGCACCGGGTGCGGGAAGGGATGCGTCGGCCATATAAGATCGGCTGGATGACTACGAATCGAACGTCCGCGCGGCTGCGGATCGCAGTGTCGACGATCTCGATCGCGGCCGCGCTGCTCGCCGGCTGCGAAGGGGGCGGTCGCGACGACACGTCGCGCTGGACGCCCGAGCGCCTCTACAGCGAGGCGAAGGAAGAAGCCGCATCGGGCAACTACGAGAAGGCGGTCAAGCTGCTCGAGCGCCTCGAGGGCCGCGCCGCCGGCTCGATGCTCGCGCAGCAAGCCGAGATCGAGCGCGCGTACTACCTGTGGAAGAGCGGCGAGAAAGCGCAGGCGCTGTCGGCGCTCGAGCGCTTCATCAAGCTGCACCCGACGAGCCCGGCGCTCGACTACGCGTTCTACCTGCAAGGGCTCGTCAACTTCAACGACAACCTCGGCCTGCTCGGCAACCTCGCGAGCCAGGACCTCTCCGAGCGCGACCAGCAGGCGTCGCGCGACTCGTACCAGTCGTTCCGCCAGCTCACCGAGCAGTTTCCGCAGTCGCAATACGCCGAGGACGCGCGGCAGCGGATGAACTACATCGTCAACTCGCTCGCGGCGTACGAGGTCCACGTCGCGCGCTACTACCTGCGCCGCGGCGCCTACGTCGCAGCTGCCAACCGCGCGCAGCAGGCGGTGCAGGAGTTCCAGCGCTCGCCGTCGACCGAGGAAGCGCTGATCATCCTGGCGCAGAGCTACGACAAGCTCGGCATGACCGAGCTGCGCGACGACGCGGTGCGCGTCCTGCACGCCAATTTTCCCAACGCGACGATGAACGTCGACCTGATGGGGCGGCGCAAGACGCCGTGGTGGCAGCTCTGGTGAGCCGCGGCTCGCGCTAGGCGACGCTCTCGGCGGCGAGCTCGCGCAGCCACGCGATCGCTTCTTCCTCCGAGTCGACGCGCGTCATCGGCGGCAGCGCGGCGAACAGGCGCCTGCCGTAGGCCATCGCCGCCATCCGCGGGTCGCAGACGACGAGCAACCCGCGGTCGGTCTCGCTGCGGATGAGGCGCCCCGCGCCCTGCTTCAGCGCCACCGCCGCCTCGGCGACGAAGTAGTCGGCAAAGGCGTTGCGGCCGTCGGCCTCGAGGCGCTGCACGCGCGCCTCGACGAGCGGGTCGTTCGGCGGCGGGAACGGCAGCTTGTCGATGACGACGCACTGCAGCGCGGCGCCGGGAACGTCGACGCCTTCCCAGAAGCTCTGCGAGCCGACGAGCACGGCGCTCGTCGATTCGAGGAAGCGCTGCATCAGCTGGCGCTTCGACGCCTCGCCCTGGACGAGGACCTCGATCGCCTCGCCCGCGTCGGCGAACGTCGCGCGCAGCTGCGCACCGACCGCCTGCAGCGAGCGCAGCGTCGTCGTCAGCACGAAGGTGCGGCCGCCGAGCGCGGCGGCGCAGCGCGCTGCGATGCGGGCGACCGCAGCCGGATGGCCCGGATCGCTCGGCTTCGGGAATTTGCGCGGCACGAAGACGCGGGCGTTGGTGCGGTAGTCGAACGGGCTGCCGAGGCGGACGATGCGCGCCTCGTCGAGCCCGGCCGGCTCGGTGAACCACGTCAGCCGCTCGTCGTCGCCGAGCGTCGCCGAGGTGAAGATCCATGCCTTCGCGGTCCTCGACATCTGCTCGCCGAGCGCTTCGCGGATGTCGAGCGGCGACTCGACGAGTCGGACCTGGTGCGCGAGGAGGTCGATCCAGCGGATCTGCCCCGGCGCC
>DASSRF010000351.1:0-10217 GCA_035701945.1 Caldimonas sp.
GACGCCGCTCGTTGCCAGCGCGAGCGCCGCGGCGAGCGCGACCGCGCTGCGCCTGCAGCGCACGGCACGCGAAGGCAGATGGGAGATCAGCTTCATGACAACTCCTTGGGTTTGCAGGAACCGGCGGTCGAGCCGATGTCAGCCGCGCTCGCACGCCGCGCACTGCGAGCGATTCGCCTCGGCGACGAGCGCGATCGCGTGTTCGTGCGCGTCGCGCAGCGTCTTGGCGAGCGTGAAGCAGCTCGAGATCAGGAACAGCCAGGCGACGCCGAGGAACGCGCGGTACGTCGGGTGGATCTCCATCTGCACCAGGCCCCAGCCGGTGAGCGCCATCGCGACGAAGAAGCCGGCCCAGACGACGACGCGCCAGAGCGGCGTGTCGACCGCGCGCCGCTCGTTGTCGCGGACGAACTTGGCGAGCGCGAACGCGGCGGTCATGCAGAAGACGTAGCCCATGACCATGAACGCGCGGTCGATCTCGCGCCCGGGCAGCCAGGCGAGGCCGATCGCGCACAGCATCGCTGCGAGCAGGAACGAGATCCAGACCTGCGCCTTCCAGGCTTTCGTGTCCTGGCGCATCGGCATCGCTTGCATGCAGTCCTCCCGGTCGTTGAAGTGAAGAACGGGGCGCATCTTGCGAACGCGAACGCCGCCGCGCCATCGCTCCCAGGGGCGTGGCGAGCGTCGAGACCGTCGGGAGCGTCGCACGCTACCGTTGTGGCAGCATCGCCGCGCCGGCCACTCGCATCGCTCGCCCATGAACCTCCCGATCACGACGACTTCGTTTCGGATCCGGCAGCGGCTCTTCGCCGCAACGATGGTGGTCGGCGTCGCGCTCGCTGGCTGTGGTGGCGGCGGCGGCGGCTCGGGCGGCGGCGGCGTCGCGCCGGCACCCGGCGTCGACGGCCCCGCGTGGTTCGGCTACGGCCGCGACGCGCAGCACAGCGCGCAGGCAGCGGTCGCGACGCAGGACCTCAATCGCATCGCCTGGATGACGGCGGTCGACCTCGCACCGCCGCGGCAGGCGAACGGCGCGCTCCTCATCCACTACGGGTCGCCGGTCGTGACGTCGCACAACACCGTCGTCGTTCCGGTGAAGACGACCGCGGCGGGCGGCTTTCGCGTCGAGGCGCGCTCGGGAGTCAACGGCGGCCAGATCTGGTCGGCGCTGTCGGACTACGTGCTGCCGCCGCACAACTGGGTGCCGAGCTACGGCCCGGCGCTGACCGCGACCAATCGGCTCTTCTTCCCCGGCTCCGGCGGCCGGCTCTGGGTCAAGGACAACGCCGATTCCGGAACCGGAGCGCCTTACGCCGTCGCCTTCTACGGGCTCGACAAGTACCAGGCGTCGCCTGCGGCGTTCGACTCCAGCGTCTTCGTCAACACTCCGGTCACGGTCGATGCACAAGGCACCGCCTATTTCGGCTTCGTCGTCACGGCGGCGAATCCGGCCGGACTCGTCAGCGGCATCGCGCGCGTCGACGCCAACGGCGTCGGCACCTGGGCGTCGGCGACCGCGATCGCGGGCGATCCCGCGGTGCAGAAGGTCGCGATGAACAGCGCGCCCGCGCTCTCGCCCGACGGCAAGACCGTCTACGTCGCCGTCAACGCCGCCGCGGTCGCCGGCGCGGTGCAGGGCGGCTACCTCGTCGCGCTCGACAGCACGACGTTCGCGCTCAGGGCGAGCACGCTGCTGCTCGACCCGTCGACCGGGACGTTCGCCCGCGTCAGCGACGACTCGAGCGCGTCGCCGACGGTCGGCCCCGACGGCGACGTCTACTACGGCGTGCTCGAGCGCACGTTCGGCAGCCACAACGCGCGCGGCTGGCTGCTCCACTTCAACGCAGCGCTCGCTCCTGCGGGCGCGCCCGGCAGCTTCGGCTGGGACACGACGCCGTCGATCGTGCCGGCGACGATGGTGCCGTCGTACGGCGGCGGCTCGCCGTACCTGCTGATGACGAAGTACAACAACTACGCCGGCGTCGGCAGCGGCGACGGCGCGAACCGGATCGCGATCCTCGACCCGCGCGCGACGCAGGCCGACTCGATCTCGGGCCTGCCGGTGATGAAGGAGGTGATGACGATCCTCGGCCCGACGTTCGAGTCGGGAACCAGCGGGCCGGTCAAGGAGTGGTGCATCAACACCGCCGCCGTCGATCCGGCGACGAAGTCGATCCTCGTCAACAGCGAGGACGGCTACCTCTATCGCTGGGACCTCGTCGCCAACAAGCTCAGCCAGAAGATCCAGCTGACGAGCGGCGTCGGCGAGGCGTACACGCCGACCGCGATCGGCGCCGACGGCGCGGTCTACGCGATCAACAACGCGGTGCTGTTCTCGATCGCGAAGTAGCGGGTGGCGCGCGGTCCCGCTGGCCGATACTCCGGTCTCGCGAGATGAGCACGACCCAGGACCTGGTCAACGCGCTCAAGGTCGAGCTGCGCTCGGCCGGGGTGACGTACGCCGACCTCGCCGACGCGCTCGGCATGTCGGAGTCGAGCGTGAAGCGCGTCTTCGCCAAGGGCGACATGCCGCTGTCGCGGATCGACGAGATGCTGCGCGTGCTGAAGATGGACTTCGCCGAGCTCGCGCGCAAGGTCGCCGACGCGCAGCCGCTGTCGCGCCAGCTCACCGTCGAGCAGGAAGCCGCGGTCGTCGCCGACCGCAGGCTCCTGCTGCTCGCGATCTGCTGCCTCAGCCAGTGGAGCTTCGAGGCGATGACGCGCGAGTACGCGTTCAGCGACGCCGAGTGCATCCGCTATCTCGCGCAGCTCGATCGGCTCGGCATCATCGAGCTGAAGCCGCTCAACCGCTACCGCCTGAAGGTCGCGAAGGGATTTCGCTGGCTGCCGCACGGGCCGGTGATGCGCTACTTCCGCGAGCACGTCGCCGCCGACTACCTGAGCGGCGGCTTCGACGGCGACGGCGAGCTGATCATGCTCGTCCACGGCGAGATCACGAAGGCGCTGGCGGCGTCGTTCGTCGAGCGGTTGCAGCGCGTCGGCCAGGACTTCGCGCAGGCGCACCTCGCCGACCTGCGCCTTCCCGACGACCAGCGCACGCCCTACACGCTGCTCGTCGGCATGCGGACGTGGCTGTTCGCCGCGTTCCGCGACCTCAAGCGCGAGCCGCCGGCGAAGGAGGCGACATGAACGATCACGTCGGCACGCCGAAGCAACGGCCGTCGACGTCGCGCCGCTCGCGGCCTCGGCGTGCGACCGCGATCGCCGCCGCGTCGCTCGCGCTCGCCGCGACCGCGGCGATCGGCGCCGAGCGCGCGATCGACAAGGAGGTCGTCGTCGCCGCGCCGATCGAGTCGGTCTGGCAGGCGTGGACGACGCGCGCCGGCATCCGCAGCTTCTTCGCTCCCGACGCCGAGATCGACCCCCGCGTCGGCGGCGCCTTCCACATCCACATCAATCCGTTCGCCGAGCCCGGGATGAAGGGAGCCGACGACATGCGCTATATGGCGCTGCAGCGGCCGACGATGCTGAGCTTCGACTGGAACGCGCCGCCTTCGCTGCCCGAGGTGCGTGCGCAGCGCACGTTCGTCGTCGTCCGCCTCGCGCCGCTCGACGCCGGCTCGACCCGCGTCACGCTGCACCACACCGGCTGGGGCAGCGGCGGCCAGTGGGACGACACCTACGCGTACTTCGACCGCGCCTGGGGCAACGTCCTCGGCAACCTCAAGAAGAGCTTCGAGTCGGGCCCGATCGACTGGACCGACTGGCTCGCGCGGATGCGCGCCGGCTCGGCGTCGGCGCCGCGCTGAGCGCGCGCTACGGCGCGACGCCGTCGAGCACGTAGCTCGCGCCGTCGTATTGCCCGAGCACTTCGACCAGGTACGGCAGCACCTCGGCGAGCGCCGCGCGCAGCGTGTGCGGCGGATGGAGGACGAAGACGCCGCTGCCGGCGAGGCCGAAGCCCTGCGCATCGGGCTCCTGCACCGTGAGGCGCGCGTGCAGCCAGCCCTTCGGCGCGAGCGCCGCGAGCCGGCGCGGCAGCTGCGCCGCCTCGAGCTTCGTGACCTGCGGGTACCAGACGACGTAGACGCCGTCGGCGAAGCGCGCGACCGCGTCGCGCAGCGTCGCGACGACCTTCGCGTAGTCGCCCGTTCCCTCGTAGCTCGGGTCGACGAGGACGGCGCCGCGCCGCGTCGGCGGCGGCAGCTGCGAGCGCAGCCCGGCGAAGCCGTCGCCGAAGATTGCCCTCGCGCGGCGCTGGCCGGCGAGCGTTGCGCGCAGGATCTTCTCCTCGGTCGGATGGAGCTCGAACGCGCGCAGCTCGTCCTGCGGCCGCATCAGCATCAGCGCGAGCGAAGGCGATCCCGGGTACTGCGCGAGCCGGCCGTCGGGATTGAACGCGCGCACGAGCTCGACATAGTCGGCGACCGCCTGCGGCAGATCGTCGCGCGTCCACAGCGCGCCGATGCCGCGCGCGTGCTCGTCGTGCTTTCGCGCGTAGCGGCCGCGCAGCGAATAGCCGCCTGCGCCGCCGTGCGTGTCGACGAAGCGAAAGCCCTTCTCCTTGGCGGCGAGGTGACGCAGCACGAGGACGAGGACGACGTGCTTGAGGACGTCGGCGTGGTTGCCGGCGTGAAAGGCGTGGCGATACGCGAGCACGGCTCAGTCGCCCTTGCCGGTGCGCGCGCGAAAGAGCTCCCACACGCTCACCTGGCGCGGACCGGCGACGACGTCGAAGGCGTCGCCGGCGGCGATCGTCCCGGGCTCGCGCACAGCGAGGTACCAGCCGCACCACGCGCTCTCCGTCATCAGCTTGACCGCGTGCTCGAAGCCCATCGCGGCATTGAGCTTGAAGCACGGCAGCCGCGGCTGGCTGACGGCGAGCGCGCAATCGGCAAAGCGCAGCACGTCGCCGACGAAGACGTCGGTCTCGAGAACGCCTTCGATCGTCAGGTTCTCGCCGAGCGCGCCGGGCGCGAGCATCCCGTCCCAGCGTGCGACGCCGGCCTGTGCGCGCACCGTCTGCCAGAAGCGGTAGTGCTCGCCCGGATACGCGTAGACCGCCTTCGCCGGACCGCCGTGCACGCTCGGATTGGCCTGCTCGTCGCCCTCGAGCCCGAGCGCGCGCACGTGCACCTTGCCTGCGACGGCGCGCTTGCCGATCGCGGTGAGCACGCGCCGGCCCGCGATCTCGATCTCGCTCGCGCGCGCGACGTTGACGCTGGCGACGCGTCCCGATGCGGCCATCGGCTCAGCGCAGCCGGTAGCCGCCGTGGCGCGCGACGACCGCGCGGCCGTGGCCGCCGGCGATCCAGGCCACGAAGATCCTGCCTGCCGGATGCTGGACGCGAAACGCGCGCATCGCGTGCACCGATTCGACGAGCAGCGGGTCGCCATCGACGAGGATCGCCGACGGCGCGCCGCCGTGCACGCTCCACGCGCCGCGCTCGACGAGCGCGTACGCGCCGCGCGCACGCACCTGCGCGGTGAAGTTCGGGCCGCGCTCGGCGCTGACGTACCACGGCGCCGCCGGCGCGATCCGCGCGACGCGCCAGAGCGCCTGCTCGGCGACGTGCACCCCGGAGCCGTCGCCGGCCGAGAGAAAGACGACGTTCGGGTCGGTCGCTGCCTGCGCCTGGATGCGCTCGAGCAGCTCGATCGCGCTGTGCGCCGGCGGCGGGCGCTTGCGCGCCGGGCCGGGCGGCGGCGGGCCGACGACGATGAATTCGCTCGTCGCGATCGCGTGGCGGTCGTGGACGAGCCCCTGCTTCTCGAGCTCTTCCTCGGCAGCGGGGGCGTTGACGAGCGCGGCGTCGATCTCGCCGTCGCGGACCGCGTCGAGCACCGCGAGCGCAGGGCCGGGAACGAGGAGCACCGCAATTCCCGTGTCGAAGCCGAACGCGCGCTGCAGTCGCTTGGCGAGGCCCGATTCCTCGAGCGCGCGGTCGACGCCGAGGCGAAGCGGACCCCCGCGTTCGGAGGGTTTCTGCGCCGCCTGAGCGGCGAACGCCGCCGCCGTCAGCCCGGCGACGAAGACGCGTCGGCTCGGCATCCGACCATTATTGCGGTGGTGAGGCCGACGCCCGGTCGGACCGGCCGCAGCCCGGCGGCTACACTGGCGCCCCCGAGAACAAGCGCACGACTGCGCAGCGGAGACAGCCGATCCGGCCGACGCGAGCCTCGCGCGTGCCGTGTCTCGATCGCGGACTGTCATCGCACCGCCGCCGCCACTGCCGCGGGAATTGCAATTGCCCTGAGCCAGCCATGACCGCACTGCCGACGAACCATTTCCACGCTCCGCACGTTGCCGTCCGCGCTCCCGCGAACGTGCGTCACGCCAAGCTGATCGACTGGGTCGCGAGGATGGCTGCGCTCACCGAGGCGCGGGACGTCCACTGGTGCGACGGCAGCGACGCCGAATACGACCGGCTTTGCGAGCAGCTCGTCGCGGCGGGAACCTTCGTCAAGCTCAACCCCGAGCTGCGTCCGCGCAGCTATCTCGCGCGCAGCAGCGCGAGCGACGTCGCTCGCGTCGAGGACCGCACGTTCATCTGCTCCGAGCGCGAGGAAGACGCCGGGCCGACCAACAACTGGAAGTCGCCGGCGGAGATGCGTGCGCTGCTCGAGCACGGCCTCGCAGACGGCACGCCGCCGCTCTTTCGCGGCTGCATGCGTGGGCGCACGATGTACGTCGTGCCGTTCTCGATGGGCCCGCTCGGCTCGCGCATCTCGCACATCGGCGTCGAGCTGACCGACAGCGCATACGTCGCCGTCAGCATGAAGATCATGACGCGGATGGGCAGCGCGGTGCTCGACGTGCTCGGCGCCGACGGCCACTTCGTTCCCTGCATGCATTCGGTCGGCGCGCCGCTCGGCCCCGGCGAGCGCGACGTCGCCTGGCCGTGCAATCCGGTGAAATACATCGTCCACTATCCCGAGACGCAGGAGATCTGGAGCTACGGCTCGGGCTACGGCGGCAACGCGCTGCTCGGCAAGAAGTGCCTGGCGCTGCGGATCGCCTCGACGATGGGTCGCGCGGCGGCCGACGTCGAGCGCGGCGAGCCGGGCTGGCTCGCCGAGCACATGCTGATCCTCGGCGTGACGTCGCCCGAAGGGCGCAAGCACCACGTCGCCGCCGCGTTCCCGAGCGCCTGCGGCAAGACCAACTTCGCGATGCTCATTCCGCCGCCGACGCTCGCCGGCTGGAAGGTGACGACGATCGGCGACGACATTGCGTGGATCAAGCCCGGCAAGGACGGGCGGCTCTACGCGATCAACCCCGAGGCCGGCTACTTCGGGGTCGCTCCCGGGACGAACGTCAAGACGAATCCCAACTGCATGGCGAGCCTCGGGCACGACACGATCTTCACCAACGTCGCGCTCACCGACGACGGCGACGTCTGGTGGGAAGGCATGACCGACGAGCTGCCCGCGCACCTGATCGACTGGCAGGGCCGCGACTGGACGCCGCAGATCGCGCGCGAGACGGGCGCCAAGGCGGCGCATCCGAACGCGCGCTTCACCGTCGCTGCGACCAACAACCCGGCGCTCGACGACGCGTGGGACTCGCCCGAGGGCGTGCCGATCGACGCCTTCATCTTCGGCGGCCGCCGCTCGACGATCGTTCCGCTCGTCACCGAGGCGCGCGACTGGACCGAAGGCGTCTACATGGCGGCGACGATGGGCTCGGAGACGACTGCCGCGGCCGCCGGCAAGCAGGGGGTCGTTCGCCGCGATCCGTTCGCCATGCTGCCCTTCATGGGCTACAACATGAGCGAGTACTTCCGCCACTGGCTCGACCTCGGTGCGATCCTCGAGCGCTCGGGCGCCAGGCTGCCGAAGATCTACTGCGTCAACTGGTTCCGCCGCGGCCCCGACGGCAAGTTCGTCTGGCCCGGCTACGGCGAGAACATGCGCGTGCTGCGCTGGATCGTCGAGCGCGTCGAAGGTCGCGCCGAAGGCGAGCTCAACGCGTTCGGCATCACGCCGCGCTTCCGCGACCTCGACTGGTCGGGCCTCGACTTCGACGCCGACCGCTTCGGCCTTGTCAGCAGCGTCGATGCCGGCGAGTGGCAGCGCGAGCTCGAGCTGCACGACGAGCTGTTCCGCCAGCTCGCGCATCGCCTGCCTCCCGAGCTGCCCGAGGTGCGGCGCCGGCTCGCCGAGCGGCTCGGCAGCTGACCGCGTTCGCGTCGCTCGCCGACGACGCCGTGCGGGCGCGGGCAGCGCGCGCGGCTACAGTGTCGAGATGAGCCAGCCCGACACGCTGCCGCCGTCGCGCGGCGCGCTCGCCGCAGCCGACGTCGACCTCAGCCAGGACGAGATCGGCGAGCTCGATGCGCTGCTCGCGGCGATCCCGGAGCCGCTCGACCCGCTCGACGCCGTCATGCTCGACGGCTTTCTCTGCGGCGTGATCGTGCAGCCGCAGCTCGTCGACGTCGAGGAGTGGCTGCCGTACGTCTTCGACGCCGGCGGCCACCGCTGGGGCGAAGCCGAGCCCGGGCCCGAGCAGCGCCGCGCCCGCGCGCTCGTGCTGCGTCGCCACGCCGCGATCAACCGCTCGCTCGCCGAGCGCGGCGACTTCGATCCGCTGCTGCTCGAGCCGTCGCAGGACAACGCCGAGGAGCAGGAGCGCGCCGCTGCCGATCCCGTCGGCGCGATGCTCTCGCCCTGGGTCGCCGGGTTCGAGCAGGCGGTGCGGCTGCTGCCCGCGCTCGTCGATCTCGACGACTCGCAGGTGCGTGGTGCGCTCGCGCGCGTGCTCGCGTTCGCTCCCGTGGACGAGGAAGCGTCGACCGGGAAGGCGAAGACGGGCACGACGCTCGAGCAGGCGATCGAGACGATCGTCGCCGGCGTCGCCGAGCTCTACGAGCTGACGCTCGCCCAGCGCTACCGCGTCGCTTCGGTCCGCCACGCGCAGCCGAAGGTCGGCCGCAACGATCCGTGCCCGTGCGGCAGCGGCAAGAAGTTCAAGCACTGCCACGGCGGCACACGGTCCTGATGCGCCTGCAGCTGCTGTCCGACCTCCACCTCGAAACCGAGACCTACGCGCCCGAGCCCGCCGAAGAGGCCGAGCTGCTCGTCCTCGCCGGTGACATCGACAGCGAATGGCGGGCGCTCGAGCGCTTCGCCGGCTGGCCGGTGCCGGTCGTCTTCGTCGCCGGCAACCACGAGTTCGACGGCCGCGACGTCGACGCCGCGGGCGCCGCGCTGCGCGAGCGCTGCACGGCGCTCGGCATCGCGATGCTCGAGCGCGAGCACCGGATCTTCATCGACGACCGCGGCCGCCGCGTCCGCATCGTCGGCACGACGCGCTGGGCCGACTTCGACCTCTTCGGTGCGCTCGGCCGCGCCCGCGCGATGCGCGCCGGCGGCTACTTCATGGCGCTGATGCAGTCGACTCGCCATGGCCGACCGTTCGACGTCGACGCGATGCGCGACGAGGCGCTCGTCTGCCGCGCCTGGCTCGCCGCCGAGCTGCGGCGCGCCAACGACGGCTGGGACGCGACCGTCGTCATCACCCACTTCGCGCCGAGCCTGCGGAGCGCCGACCCGCGCTACGGCGCGAAGAGCGGGACGGCGAGCTTCTGCAACGCCGACGACGAGCTGCTGCCGATGGCCGATCTCTGGCTGCACGGCCACTTGCACTGCGTCCAGGACTACCGCGTCGCGCACGCCGGCGGCGCGACGCGCGTCGTCTGCAACTCGCGCGGACACACACGGCGCGGCGAAGGCGTCGGGCACCAGCCGCGGCTGGTGCTCGAGGTCTGAGCGGAGCGCGAACGCGCGCGTCAGAAGGTCGAGCGGCGGTGCAGCCTGAGCGCGATCCGGCTCGGCGGCCCCGCGCCCTCGCGCGCTTCGATCTCGGCCGGCGACTCGGGCTGGATCGTCGTGATCGCGTCGAGCCCGAACGCCGTGCCCATGTCGGCAGGATCGTCGTCGAGCGGTCGCGCCGAGCGACGCGCGGTCGCAAAGTAGCGGCGGGCTCGGGCGATCAGGTTCATCGAGGTCTCCGGGGCGGCATCGTCAGTATCGGCGGCGCAGTCGCGGACTGCATCCCCGAATCGAGGGCCGAAGCGGTCGCAATTCGCGCTCGACCTCAAACGCGTCGCGACGCCGCCACGCCTACTGCGCGACGTACTTGTTGCCGGCCGCTTTGTAACGAGCGACAGCACGCTTGAGGTCGCTGTACTCCTCGCACGGCAGGAAGCACGCCTTGTCGAGCGTCGCGAGACGTTGCTCGGCGAGCTCGAGGT
>DASSRF010000352.1:0-3122 GCA_035701945.1 Caldimonas sp.
CGTTCGAGCAGGGCGCGGTCGACTACCTGCTGAAGCCGATCGAGACCGCGCGCCTCGCCCAGGCGCTCGGCCGCGTCCGCGCGCGGCTGGCGCAGCCGCCTGCCGATCTCAGCGCCCTGCTCGAGCAGCTCAAGCGCGGCAACGACAGCGAGCGGCTGCAGTGGATCACCGTCCTGCAGGGCCGCGACATCCAGTTCATCGCCGTCGACGACGTCTGCTACTTCCGCGCCGACAACAAGTACATCGCGGTGGTGACCGCGGCCGGCGAGTCGCTGATCACGACGCCGCTGAAGGAGCTCGTCGCCCGCCTCGATCCGGCGATCTTCTGGCAGGTCCACCGCGGCGTCATCGTCAACATGCACGCCGTCCAGAGCGTGCGACGATCCATCACCGGCCAGCTCGACCTCAAGCTGAAGGCGCGTCCCGAGACGTTGCGCGTCAGCGCCGGGTACGCACACCTGTTCAAGCACATGTAGCCATCCGCGCACGATGCGGCCGCGCTGCGGCGCTCGCCGCGACTCAGTGCGCTCGCGTCAGCACCGCCGTGCCCTTCTCGTGCGCGATCCGCTGCAGCGTCAACCGCGGGTCTTCGCGCAGCCAGCGCTCGGTGATCGCCCATTCGTCGGGCCGCGCGACGTCGTCGAGGACGACGACCGCCTCGGGAGCGATGAAAGGCGCGAGCCGGCGCAGCGCCGGGTAGCGCGCGAGCGGCTGCAGCGAGCCCGGCGGCCCGTCGACGAAGACGAGCCGCGCGCGCTTGCCGACGAGCGCCTCCTCGACCTCGGGACCGTACCACTTCCAGCTCTCGCCGGCCGCGTGCGTCTCCTGCAGCGCGGCGTGCACGATCTGCACCTGGCGCTCGAGGCCGTGGCGGCCGACGAGCGCGAGCGCGCGTTCGGCCGCGCGCGGATCGTGCTCGAACGAGATCAGGTGGCCGCCGCCGACGACCTTCAGCGCATAGCCGATGACGAGCGACGAGACTCCCGAGCCGCACTCGACGACGAGCGCAGGATGGTGGTCGTGGACGAGCTCGTAGAGCAGCAGCGCGAGATCGGGACTGATCGCCGAGCCGCGCATCGGCGGCAGCGGGTGCCGCAGCGGCAGGCACTTCGCGAGCATGACGAGCGCCTCGATCTGGCGGTACGTCTGCGCGAGCTCGCCGGCGAGCGTCTGTGCGGTCATGCCGTGCTCAGAGCTTCTCGGTCTCGGCGGCTGCCGGCTGCCAGCGCATCAGGCGTCGCTCGATCCTGCCGACGCCGGCATCGAGCACGAGCGCGAACGCGGTGAGGACGAGGATCCCGGCCATCACGGTGTTGATGTCGAACGACCCTTCGGCCTGCAGGATCAGGTAGCCGACGCCGCGCGCCGAGCCGAGGTACTCGCCGACGACCGAGCCGACGAACGCGAGCCCGACCGACGTGTGCAGCGAGCTGAACATCCAGCTCGTCGCGCTCGGCACGTAGACGTGGCGCAGCAGCTGCCGCTGCGACGCGCCGAGCATGCGCGCGTTGGCGAGGACGACCGGGCTCACCTCCTTGACGCCCTGGTAGACGTTGAAGAAGACGATGAAGAAGACGAGCGTGACGCCGAGCGCGACCTTGCTCGCGACGCCGAGGCCGAACCAGACCGCGAAGATCGGCGCCAGGATGACGCGCGGCATGCTGTTGAGCGCCTTGATGTAGGGGTCGGCGATCGCGCCGGCGAACGGGCTCAGCGCGAGCCAGAGGCCGAGCGAAAGGCCGAGCGTGCTGCCGATCGCGAACGCGAGCACGGTCTCGACGAGCGTCACCGCGAGGTGCTCGTAGATGTCGTGGCGGGTGACGAACCACGCCCAGATGCGCTCGAAGACCTTGATCGGCTCGCCGAAGAAGAACGCCGCCTGCTGGTCGTTGTCGAAGAAGACGTTGGGCAGCAGACCCGGCTTGGTCAGCAGATGCCAGACGACGAAGACGACGACGAGAAGGCCCGCCTGCCAGACACGCAGCTTCAGCATCGGGCGCTCGCTCACCGCGCGCTCCTCACGCCGCGAGCTGCTGGCGGTATCCCGCCAGCACCTCGTCGCGCAGCACCGCCCAGATCGCCTGGTGCAGCTCGACGAAGCGCGGCGTCGCGCGCACCTCGGCGACGTCGCGCGGCCGCGGCAGGTCGATCGCGAACTCGCCGATCGGATGCGACGCCGGCCCCGCCGCGAGGCAGACGACGCGATCGCTGAGCGCGATCGCCTCGTCGAGGTCGTGGGTGATGAAGAGCACCGCCTTCTGCTTCTCGGCCCAGAGCGCGAGCAGCTCGTTTTCCATCAGCTGGCGAGTCTGCACGTCGAGCGCGGAGAACGGCTCGTCCATGAGCAGGATGTCGGGGTCGAGGACGAGCGTCTGCGCGAGGCTGACGCGTTTGCGCATGCCGCCCGAGAGCTGGTGCGGATAGCGATCGGCGAAGGCGCCGAGGCCGACGCGCTTCAGCCACTCGAGCGCACGCGCGTCGGCGTCGTCGCTGCCGCGGAACTCGAGCCCGGCGGCGACGTTGGCGAGCGCGGTGCGCCACGGCATCAGGCTCTCGGCCTGGAACATGTAGCCGGCGCGCCGGTTGACCCCCGCGAGGCGCGCGCCGAAGACGCTGACGGTGCCGCTGCTCGGCGCGAGCAGCCCCGCGGCGACGTTGAGCAGCGTGCTCTTGCCGCACCCGGTCGGGCCGACGACCGAAACGAACTCGCCGGCGCCGATCGCGAGGTCGACGTCGCGCACCGCGATGTAGCGCTCGCCCGGCCGCTCGCGCTGTGCGAACGCGCAAGTGACCGCCGAGAGCGCGAGCGCGACCGGTCGCGACGGCGACGTCGACGGGGCAGTGGCGGAGGCGGCGACCAAATTTCGTCGGGCTGTGGGGGCGTTCGCGGCAGCGGAAGCGGGTTCCGTCGCTTTGGCGGTGACAACGCTGGGCGCGAAGTCTAACTTTCGTCCGCGGCCGCAAATTGGTCGACAGGAGTTTCAGATGAACGCACTTCGCCTTTTCGCCCTGACCGCCGTCGTCGCCACGTTCGCAGCCCCGATCGCTGCCGCCGCGGCACCCGGAGATGCCACGAGCGCGTGCACGGCGCCTTCGCGCTCGATCGTCGAGCGGCGGATCGA
>DASSRF010000353.1:0-4012 GCA_035701945.1 Caldimonas sp.
GCGCTGACGTCAGGCGGCGGCGGCGCCGCCGAACGCCGCGTGCGTCGCGACCGCGGCGACGCTGCCGAGCGCTGCGTGCGGCGCGGCGGTGCACGGGGCGCAGCGGCCGGCGGCGTGGCGCTCGAAGGTCTCGCGCGCGCAGCCGCGGCACGCGCCGCAGCCGGTGCCGACGCCGAGATCGGCCTGAAGCTGCTCGAAGCTGCCGCAGCCTGCGTGCACGGCGCTGGCAATGGCGCGGTCGGAGACACGCTGGCAGACGCAAACGATCATGCGTCTACTGTAATGCGAATGATTCACATTTGCAAGCCAAGACGGCGACCAGGGTTGATCTGCCGCAACTGCGCTGCAGGGCTGCGGCGGGCGCGCCGCAGCGCCTCAGGCCCCGGTCTGCGACTGCAGGTAGTTCTGCTCGCCGACCTTGCCGACGAGCTCCAGCTGCGTCTCGAGAAAGTCGATGTGCTCCTCGGTGTCGTCGAGGATGCGCTCGAGGATCGCGCGGCTGACGAAGTCGCGCGAAAGCTCGGCCTGCGCGATGCCGTCCTTCACCGTCGCCTGCGCGCTGCGCTCCGACTGCAGGTCGCACTGCAGCGCCTCGATCAGCGTCTCGCCGATCAGGAGCTTGCCGAGGTCCTGCAGGTTCGGCAGCGCGTCGAGCATCAGCAGCCGCTCGACGAGCGCATCGGCGTGCTTCATCTCGCCGATCGACTCCTCGTGCTCCTTCTTCGCCATCCGCTCGAAGCCCCAGTGCTTGAACATGCGGTAGTGCACGAAGTACTGGTTGATCGCCGTCAGCTCGTTCTTGAGCTGCGCCTGCAACAGCTGGATGACGAGAGGGTCGCCTTGCATGACCGGTCCTTTGTGCGAAACGCCGCAATTCTGGCGGAAGTCGCGTCGCCGATTCACAGATCTTTACCCCCTGGTCAATCTGGACTCACGGCTGCTCGCCACCATCGTTGCATCTCGATGATCGGACGATGAAGGAGCGATCGATGAACAGGGCAGTGACGACGACGGCGGACATCTCGGCGAAGCGCCGCGTCCAGGCGGTGCTGATGGGCATGCTCATCACGCTGCTCGCCGTCGTGAGTCTGGCGACGTGGGCGCAGACGGCGCCGACGCCCGCCGGCGAGCGCGGCTGGGGGATGCACCACGGCCGCATGCACCACCAGGGCATGGGCGGCGATTTCGGCGGCGGCATGTTCCGCGGCTCGCCCGAGCACGTCGGCCGCATGGTCGACCACATGCTCGACGGCCTCAACGCGACCGACGCGCAGCGCAGCCAGGTCAAGCAGATCGCGACCGCCGCCGCCGTCGACCTGAAGGCGCAGGCCGAAGCCGGACGCGGGCTTCGCCAGCGCGCGATGCAGGTGTTCACCGCGCCCAACGTCGACGCGAACGCGGTCGAGGCGGTGCGCCAGCAGATGATGCAGCAGCACGACCAGATGAGCCGGCGCACGACGCAGGCGATGCTCGACGTCGCCCGCGTCCTGACCCCCGAGCAGCGCGTCCGGATCGCCGAGCGCATGCGCGACCGCCAGGCGCAGATGGAAGACCGCATGCAGCGGATGCGCGAGCGGATGGGCGGCGACTCGGCGACTTCGCCGCGCCGATAATCGAATGCCGCCGGTCGGCGGCATTTCGTCCTGAGCAAAGCGAATGGCCCGATCGATCGCGAGCGAGTGCGACGGCCGGACGGGATCCTTCGCTTCGCTCAGGATGACAGGGGACGAGATGACGCCACGCCTTCTCCTCGTCGACGACGATACGCGCCTCGCCTCGATGGTGAGCGACTATCTCGGCCGCGCCGGCTTCGAGGTCGAGACCGCGGGCTCGCTCGCAGGCGGTCGCGAGCTCCTCGCCGCCAACCACTACGACGCGCTCGTGCTCGACCTGATGCTTCCCGACGGCGACGGCCTCGAGCTGTGCCGCGAGGTGCGCGGCGCGAGCCGGACGCGCCACCTGCCGCTCCTGATGCTGACCGCGCGCGGCGAGCCGATGGACCGCATCGTCGGCCTCGAGCTCGGCGCCGACGACTACCTGCCGAAGCCGTTCGAGCCGCGCGAGCTGCTGGCGCGCGTCAAGGCGTTGCTCCGCCGTGCGTCGCCGACGGCGAGCGGCGACGACGTGCTGCGCTTCGGCCGCCTCGAGATCGACCTCGGCGCGCGCGTCGCCCGCCTCGACGGCAAGGTCTGCGACCTCACCGGCCACCAGTTCGATCTCCTCGTCGTGCTCGCGCAGAGCCCCGGCCGCGTGCTCTCGCGCGACCAGATCATGGACGCGCTCAAGGGCCATCCGCTCGAGGCGTTCGACCGCTCGATCGACGTCCACATCTCGCGCATCCGCGCCGTGATCGAGGACGACCCGAAGTCGCCGCGCCGCGTCCTCACCGTGCGCGGCGCAGGCTACGTGTTCGCGAGGAAGCAGGACGCCGACGACGCCGCGGCCTGAGCGCGGCACGATGCGAAGCCTCTACCTGCGGATCTACGCCACGGTCGTCGTGGTGCTGCTGCTGTTCGCGGTCGTCTCCGGCTGGATCCTCGAGCGGCACCTCGCCCAGGAGCGCTTCAACAACGAGCAGGTCGTGAGCGAGCGGCTCGGCGCGTGGGCCGAGCTGCTCGGCCGCTCGCTGCCGCCCGCCGATGCACCCGCCGAGGAGCAGGCCGCGGCGCTGCGCGACTGGTCGCAGCGGCTGCGCGTGCCGCTCGCGCTCGACGCCGCCAACGGCGAGCGGATCTTCGCGTCGGAATCGTTCGTGCGCCGCAGCGGCGACGGCGTGCGGCCGTTCGCGTTCACGCTCGAGGACGGCCGCACGCTGTCGACGATGCGACCCGGGTTTCGCGCGCGTCGCGGCGGCGAAGGCGGAGAAGATCGGGCGCGACGAACCGGGATGCAGGCGCCGTGGCCGTTCCTCGTTCCCGGGCTGCCGCGCGGCACCGGTCTCGTCATCGTCCTCGTCGTTCTCTTCTTCGCCGTCGCCGCCGGCGCGTACCCGGTCGTGCGCCGCTTGACGCGCCGTCTCGAGACGCTCAAGCGCGGCGTCGAGCAGTTCGGCGCCGGCGCGCTCAGCCAGCGCGTCGCGGTCAGCGGCGCCGACGAGGTCGCGGCGCTGGCGACCAGCTTCAACGTCGCCGCTGCGCGCATCGAGGCGCTCGTGCACTCGCACCGCTCGCTGCTCGCCAACGCCAGCCACGAGCTGCGCTCGCCGCTCGCGCGGTTGCGCATGGCGGTGTCGATGCTCGACGGCGCGACGCCCGCCGAGCGCGTCCGCCTCAAGGCCGAGATCGCCGCCAACGTCGCCGAGCTCGACGGCCTGGTCGAAGAGGTGCTGCTCGCGAGCCGGCTCGACGTCGTCGAGAACGCGCTCCATCGCGACCGGGTCGACCTCCTCGCGGTCGCCGCCGAAGAGGCGGCGCGCGTCGGCGCGCACGTCGACGGCACGCGCGGCGTCGTCGTCGATGGCGACGAGCGGCTGCTCCGGCGCGCGCTGCGCAACCTGCTCGAGAACGGCCAGCGCTACGGCGGCGGCGACCTCGAGGTCGTGCTCGCACGCGACGACGGCCGCCCCGGCGGCCCGGTGATCACGGTGCAGATCTGCGACCGCGGGCCGGGCGTTCCCGCGGAGATGCGCGAGCGCATCTTCGAGCCGTTCTTTCGCCTGCCCGGTCACGCCGAGCAGGCCGGCGGCGTCGGTCTCGGCCTCGCGCTCGTCAAGCAGATCGCCGAGCGCCACGGCGGCAGCGTGCGCTGCGAGGCGCGCGAAGGCGGCGGCAGCCGTTTCGTGATGGTGCTTCCGGCCGCATAGCGGCCGCAAGCACCGTTCAGGATTGCTCCCTGCTCAACCCCTCCCTCCGAGAGGGAGGGGCCGGCCCCGCTGGGGCCGACTTGCGCACGTCGCTTCTCAGCTTCATGACGAGCAGCGCGCACATGCCGGCCGCGGCGGCGGCGAGGCCGAGCGTGGCCGTCGCCCAGAAGCCGCGTGCGCCCTGCATCCACTGCGGGCTGACGTCGAGCA
>DASSRF010000354.1:0-17511 GCA_035701945.1 Caldimonas sp.
TCGGCGCCGACGTCGCCGAGGCGCAGTGGCGCAGCGTGCTGCGCCAGCTGATCGCGCTCGGCCACCTGCGCACCGAAAGCGAATACCAGACGCTCGCGCTCACCGCGAGCTCGCGCGCGGTGCTGCGCGGCGAAGTGACGCTGCTCGTGCGCGACGACGTCGCGACGAAACGCGCGAAGCCGGCGCGCGTGCGCGGCGAGACGAAGCCGCCGCCGCGGCCGCTCGACGCCGCCGGCCTCGACCGCTTCGCCGCGCTGAAGGCGTGGCGCGCCGACGTCGCGCGATCGCACAACGTTCCCGCGTACGTCGTCTTCCACGACGCGACGCTCGCCGAGATGGCCGCCGCGCGTCCGCAGACGCTCGCCGCGCTCGCCGAGATCGGCGGCGTCGGCGCACGCAAGCTCGAAGCCTACGGCGAGCAGATCCTCGCGCTGCTGCGCGAGACTTGATGCACGGCCGACGGGGTTTCACCCCGTCCGCCCGGCTGCCACGTGCAATGCCGATGAGGCAGACTCCCTGCGCGCCATGGCGACCCCCGATCCGAGCGACGATGCGCTGATGAAGGCCTACGCCGCCGGCGACGCCGAGGCGTTCGAGCAGCTGTATCGCCGCCATCAGGCGGCGCTCTACCGCTTCGTGCGGCGCCTGCTCGGCCACGCGCTCGCCGCGCAGACCGACGAGGTCTTCCAGGACACGTGGCTCCGCGTCGTCCACGCGCGCCAGCGCTGGGAGCCGCAGGGCGCGACGTTTCGCACCTGGCTGTTCACCCTCGCGCACCACCGCGTCATCGACCTCCTGCGGCGCAGCGGCCGCGAGATCTCGAGCGATGCGATCGAGGCGGCCGGCGAAGGCGACGAGCCGTGGCAGCCCGACGCCCAGGCGTGGCAGCACTGGCCGGCACCGGCGGGTGCGGCGCTGCACGGCGACGAGCTCGCGTTCTGGCGCCGCGCGGGCGAGCGCCTGCTGCAGTGCCTCGAGCAGCTGCCGCTGCCGCAGCGCAGCGCCTTCCTGCTGCACCACGACGACGGCCTCGCGCTCGACGAGGTGGCACGCGCTCTCGAGGTCGGCTTCGAGACCGCGAAGACGCGGCTGCGCTACGCGATGAGCAAGCTGCGCACGTGCATGGGCGCGTATCTCGAGCCGGTGCTGCGATGAGCACGCGCAACGACGCCCCGATCGGCGACGGCGAGCGCGACGCCTGGCTGCGCGAGGCGCTGCGCCACGCTCCGGACGCCGACGCAGCGCCGCCGCGCGACCTCAGCGAGACGATCCTCGCGCAGGCGCGCGCCGCCGCGCGCGTCGGCGCACCTGCGCGCAACGTGCGCCGACCCAACCCGGTGCTCGCGCTCTGGGACTGGCTGGCGCGGCCGCCGGTCGCCGCCGGCTTCGCGAGCGTGATGGCGGCGACGCTCGTCGGCTTGATGTGGTGGGATCGGCCGATCGACGAGACGCTGCCGCCACCGCCCGATGCTGCGTTGCGAGGTGCGCCGAGCTCGCCGCAGGCCGACGCCGGCGGCGTGACGCATTCCACCGAGCAGCTCGATCGCAACTTGCCCGACCGCGCCAGGCTCGGCGAGACGCGCCCCCCGTTCGCGACCGCGCCGGCAGCTCCGGCTGCGCCGGGCGTCGGCGCGATCGCCCCGGCGCCTCAGCCGGCGCGACGACAACGCGCGGAAGAGTCGACGGCGCGCGACGACAAGGCGCCGTCGAACGCAGCGAAGGTGCTGACGCCGCAGGCGCCGCCGCCACCGCAGGCGACGATCGAAGCGAAGGAACAGCGGCGCAAGCTCGAAGCGGCCGGCGATGCACCGCCCGCGGACCGCGCGGCGCCGAAGCCGTCGCCGTTCCCGCGCAGCGACGACGAGCGCGCGGGCGTCGCCGCAACGATCCCCGCCAAGAAGTCCGACAGCACCGCGAAGGACAACGACGCGGGCGACCGCGCGTCGCGCGCAGCGCCTGCGGATGCGCTCGCGAAGTCGAAGTCGAGCGTCGAGGCGAGGCCGCAGCCCGCGGAAGTCATGCGATCGGAGCCGCCGGCGACGTTCGGACGGGAACGCGCGAACGAGCTGGCGCGCGCAGCGCCGTCGGGCGCCGCCGAGGGCGAAGCCGCCAAGCGTTCTGCCGGAGCGATGTCGCAAACCGCGCCCGGCGCGGCAGCGCAGGCCGCGCCACCCCCGGCCGCCGCGCCTGCGCCTCGCGACAGCGCGGGCGCCGATGGCGCGCGCGAAAAGCGGGCGAGCGCGTTCTCGCCGCCGCAGGCGGCGCAGATGCAAAGCGAGCTCGCGTCTGCGCAACGCGGCGGCGCCGGCGCGACGCCGCTCGCGCCGATCGTCGCGGCGATCGCGAACGACCCGGCACGCTGGTCGCGCGCGACCGCTGCGGGCGGAGTCGTCGCACTCGAAACCGGCTGGCGCGACTGGCTGGCGCAGCTCGACGCGGCTGCGCGCGGCCGCTGGCAACCGCTCGGCGCCGCCGATCAAGGCGAGCGCGACGGGGCGACGACGCTGCGCCTCGTCGATGGCGGCCGCACCAGCGCGGTCGTGCGTCTCGACGGCACGACCGCGCGCGTCGACGCGATCGACGGCGGGCGCTGGCAGGCGACGCTTCCGCCGGCCGCGGCCGAGCGGCTGCGCGCCGCCGCCGAGCGCCTCGGCCGCTGACCGCCAAGCCTTGCCGCGACGGCGCTTCGCCGCGACCACCGGCTGGCGTCGACCGAGGCTCGGTGGCTATCATGGTCGGTTCGCCTGTTGCCGCCGATGTCTTCCCCGGTTCCGATCCGCCGCCCGCGCGCGCCGAGCGCAGCACCCGACCCCGAGCTCGGCAGCGGCTTCATCCGCGTCCGCGGCGCGCGCACGCACAACCTCAAGAACATCGACCTCGACATCCCGCGGAACCGGCTCGTCGTCATCACGGGGCTCTCGGGGTCGGGCAAGTCGAGCCTCGCGTTCGACACGCTCTACGCCGAAGGGCAGCGGCGCTACGTCGAGAGCCTGTCGGCGTACGCACGGCAGTTCCTGCAGCTGATGGACAAGCCCGACGTCGACGTCATCGAAGGGCTGTCGCCGGCGATCTCGATCGAGCAGAAGGCGACCTCGCACAACCCGCGCTCGACGGTCGGCACGGTGACCGAGATCCACGACTACCTGCGGCTGCTCTACGCCCGCGCCGGCACGCCGTTCTGCCCGACCCACGGCCTCGCGCTGCAGGCGCAGAGCGTCAGCCAGATGGTCGACGCGACGCTCGCGCTGCCGGCCGAGACGCGACTGATGGTGCTGGCGCCGGTCGTGCGCGACAGGAAGGGCGAGTTCGCCGAGCTGTTCGAGCAGATGCAGGCGCAGGGCTTCGTTCGCTTCCGCGTCGACGGCAAGACCGTCGAGGCGGCCGACGTGCCGAAGCTGAAGAAGGCCGAGAAGCACGACATCGACGTCGTCATCGACCGCGTCAAGGTGCAGCCCGCGGCCGACCCCGTTGCCGCCGCGCCGCTGCGCCAGCGCCTCGCCGAGAGCTTCGAGGCGGCGCTCAGGATCGCCGACGGCCGCGCGCTCGCGGTCGAGATGGATGCCGGCACCGAGCACCTGTACTCGTCGAAGTTCGCGTGCCCGCTGTGCGACTACTCGCTGCCCGAGCTCGAGCCGCGCCTGTTCTCGTTCAATTCGCCGGTCGGTGCGTGCCCGACGTGCGACGGCCTCGGCGTGACGACGGTGTTCGACCCCGAGCGCGTCGTCGCCTTCCCCTCGCTCGGCGTCGCCAACGGCGCGATCAAGGGCTGGGACCGGCGCAACCCGTACACGTTCTCGCTCCTCGAAAGCGTCGCCGCGCACTACGGCTTCGACCTCGACACGCCGTTCGACGAGCTGCCTGAGTCGGCGCGCGACGTGCTGCTGTGCGGCTCGGGAACGACCGAGATCGAGTTCACGTACGAGGCGACCGGCGCGCGCGGCAAGCAGAAGAGCGTCAAGCGCCGCCATCCGTTCGAAGGCATCCTGCCCAATCTCGAGCGGCGGCTGCGCGAGACCGATTCGGCGGCGGTGCGCGAGGAGCTGATTCGGCTGCAGAGCGCCAAGCCGTGCCCGGTCTGCCACGGCACGCGGCTGCGCACCGAGGCGCGCAACGTCTTCCTCGTCGACGTCGACGACGGCAGCAAGGAGCCGATCTTCCACCTCGAGCACTTCACGCTGCGCGAGTCGCTGGCTTGGTTCGAGCGGCTCACGCTCGCCGGCGCCAAGGCCGAGATCGCCGCCAAGGTGATCCGCGAGATCGTCGTCCGCCTGCGCTTCCTCAACGACGTCGGCTTGAGCTACCTCAGCCTCGACCGCAGCGCCGAGACGCTCTCGGGCGGCGAGGCGCAGCGGATCCGGCTCGCGTCGCAGATCGGCTCGGGCCTCACCGGCGTCATGTACGTGCTCGACGAGCCGTCGATCGGGCTGCACCAGCGCGACAACGAGCGGCTGATCGGAACCCTCTTCCACCTGCGCGACATCGGCAACAGCGTCATCGTCGTCGAGCACGACGAGGAGGCGATCCGCGCCGCCGACCACGTCATCGACATGGGTCCCGGCGCCGGCGTGCACGGCGGCCGCGTCATGGCCGAAGGCACGCCGGACGACGTCGCCGCGGCGCCCGAGTCGCTCACCGGCCGCTATCTCGCGCGCGCGCTGCGCATCCCGGTGCCGAAGCGAAGGCCGCCGCCGTCCGCCGACGAGTGGCTGCGCATCACGGGCGCGCGCGGCCACAACCTGAAGGTCGTCGACCTCGCGATCCCGGTCGGCCTCTTCACCTGCATCACCGGCGTCTCCGGCTCGGGCAAGTCGACGCTCGTCAACGACACGCTGTACGCGGCGGTCGCCCGCCATCTCTACAACAGCCACGCCGAGCCCGAGCCGCACGACGCGATCGTCGGCCTCGACGCGTTCGACAAGGTGATCAGCGTCGACCAGTCGCCGATCGGGCGGACGCCGCGCTCGAACCCGGCGACCTACACCGGCCTCTTCACGCCGATCCGCGAGCTGTTCGCCGAGGTCCCGGCGGCGCGCGAGCGCGGCTACGGGCCGGGCCGCTTCTCGTTCAACGTCGCCGGCGGCCGATGCGAGGCGTGCCAGGGCGACGGCGTGCTCAAGGTCGAGATGCACTTCCTGCCCGACGTCTACGTGCCGTGCGACGTCTGCCACGGCCGCCGCTACAACCGCGAGACGCTCGAGATCCTCTACAAGGGCAGGAACATCACCGAGGTGCTCGAGCTGACGGTCGAGGACGCGCACGCGTTCTTCAGCGCCGTCCCGGCGATCGCGAGAAAGCTGCAGACGCTGCTCGACGTCGGCCTCGGCTACATCCGCCTCGGCCAGAGCGCGACGACGCTCTCGGGCGGCGAGGCGCAGCGCGTCAAGCTCGCGCTCGAGCTCTCCAAGCGCGACACCGGCCGCACGCTGTACATCCTCGACGAGCCGACGACGGGGCTGCACTTCGCCGACATCGACCTGCTGCTGAAGGTGCTGCACACGCTGCGCGACGCCGGCAACACGGTCGTCGTGATCGAGCACAACCTCGACGTCATCAAGACCGCCGACTGGATCGTCGACCTCGGCCCCGAAGGCGGCGCCGGCGGCGGCCGCATCGTCGCCGCCGGCACGCCCGAGGACGTCGCCGCGACCGACTCCAGCTTCACCGGCCGCTACCTGCGCCCGCTGCTGGCGGCCTGAGCCGCTGTCGTCCTGAGCGCAGCGAAGGATCTCGGCGCAGGCCGGGATTCCTCGCTTCGCTCAGAATGACGCTCGGGAGCAACCGGAGCTGCGCATGGCCGCCGTCGTCGACTACTACTTCTCGCCGCAATCGCCGTGGACCTACCTCGGCCACGAACGCTTCGCCGAGATCGCGCGCGACACCGGCGCGAAGATCAACGTCTTGCCGGTCGACCTCGGCCGCGTCTTCCCGGTCTCGGGCGGCCTGCCGCTCGCCAAGCGCGCACCGCAGCGGCAGGCGTACCGGCTCGTCGAGCTGCAGCGCTGGAGCGAGCACCTGGGCCAGCCGATCCACCTGCAGCCGCGCTACTTCCCCGTCGACGGCGACGACGCTGCCAAGCTGATCGTCGCCGTCGACATGCACGACGGCAGCGCGGCGGCGATGCGGATCGCCGGCGCGATCCTGCGCGGCGTCTGGGTCGACGAGAAGAACATCGCCGATCCGGCGACGCTGCAGGCGATGCTCGCGTCGTGTGCGCTGCCGGCGCGCCGGCTCGACGACTCGCAGTCGCAGGCGGTGCACGAGCGCTACGAGGAGGATTCGCAGCGCGCGATCGACAGCGGCGTGTTCGGCGCGCCGACCTACGTCGTCGCCGGCGAGCTTTTCTGGGGCCAGGACCGGCTCGACTTCCTCGAGCGGCGCCTGAGGAAGCTCTAGCGTCGGTCGAGGCGCCGCTGGCGCCGGCTCACATCCCGTAGCGCGCCTTGGCGTCCTTGACGCACGCGCTCCTGGCGTCGCCGCTCAGCGCGTCGCACTTCTGGGCGGCGACGTTGTACTCGGCCTCGCGCTTGTCCTTGTCGGCGTCCTGGCGCGCCTCGACGGTCTTGCGGTGCGCCTTCGCGTCGGCCTTCGCCCTCGTCCGCTCGGCCTTCGCGACCTTGATGCAGACGTCCCTGTCGTTGCCGGTGCGTTCGTCGCAGCGCTCCCTCGCCACCTTGTAGTTGGCGTCGGCGATCTCCTCCTTGGCGTGCGCGCGCGCCTTCGGCGTGCCTTCGTACGCCGCGCGGGCGTTTTCCTCGGTCGTGGTGCGCGCCGCCTTCGCCTCGGCGACGCAGACGTCCCTGGCGTTGCCGCTCATCGCGTCGCACCGCTTGCTGGCGGCCTCGTAGGTCGACGTCGCCGACGCCTTGGCGTTCTCGTAGGCGGTCTTGTCGCCGGCGGCGTGGGCGGCGAACGCGCAGGCGAGCGAGCCGGCGCCGACGACGGCGATGCGGGCGAGCGTGGTGATGAAGGTGGGTCGCATGGCGAGCTCCCGATGGTCATCGCGACGCAGTCTGCGGCCGGGGCGCCGCCGGCGTCGCTCGGCGGCTGCTAGCGGCGATGGTCGGACAGCTCCGATTCTCGCGGTCGGCACCGTCCTACGCAAAGACGAGGCAAAGAAAAAGCCGGCGCGTGCGCCGGCTCGTTCTGACCGCCGCAGCGGCGGGACACGTCAGCTCAAGTGGTTGTTGATGAGCTTGGTCATCTCGAACATCGACACCTGGCCCTTCTTGAAGATCTCGCGCAGCTTGGCGTCGGCATTGATCATGGTGCGCTTGCTCGCGTCCTGGAGGTTGTTCTTCTTGATGTACTCCCAGACCTTCTTCGTCACCTCGGTGCGGGGAACCGGACGGTCGCCGATGATCGCAGCGAGCGAGCTGCTCGGCGTCATGGCCTTCATGAACGCGGCGTTCGGGGTGCGCTTCTTCGCCGGCGCCTTCGCCTTCTTCGCCGCCTTCTTGGGCGCTGCCTTCTTGGCCGCCTTCTTGACGGGCGCCGCCCTCTTGGCTGCCTTCTTGACCGCCGGCCTCTTCGCTGCCGTCTTCTTCCCAGCTTTCTTCGCAGTTGCCATGTCGATTCTCTCCATCAAGTGATTGATTGATGTGCTCGGAGCGGGCGAGAGCCACGTGGACTCTCAGTTCTCCAGGGTTCCGCGCGGAGCGAATCGTACTGCGTCTACGAGGGAAGAAAAGAGTTTTTCACTCGTGTCAATCGCATTTCTTTCGAGGAGAGAGCCGCTTTGTCGCTGTCGCGCGTCAGATCACGTCGCCTTCGGCGGGCTCGCGCTTCCTCCCGTGGAGCATCGCGGCGACGAGATTTTCGCGGTGGACGATGCCCGTGACGACGATTCCGGCGACATGGACAGCGGCGAGCGCGACGATCGCCCAGGCGAAATCGGCGTGGATTCGCTCGACGGTGCGGTCGCCCCAGAACTCGTCGGTCGAGTACAGCCAGCCGGTGGCAGCGAGCCCGGCGACGCAGGAAAAGAGCGCCAGCACCATCCAGCCGCCGAGCGGGTTGTGGCCGAGATGGCGCTGCGCCCGGCCGCGCACGGCGAGGCGAGCATAGGCCCAGGTGGCGCGCGGCGATCGCACGAACTCGGCGAAGCGCGCCGTGCGCGGACCGACGAAGCCCCAGACGACGCGCACGGCGACCAGCGCGAGCGCTGCGTAGCCGACCGCGACGTGCCACGCGCTCATGGCAGGCAGCGTCGTCGCCCAGCCGAGCGCGATCGCGATCGCGAGCAGCCAGTGGACGATGCGCACGAGCGGATCCCAGACACGAACGGTCACGGTCGCATGGCCTCGACGCCGCCGATGAGAATCATTCTTATCGAGAACGACCGCCGCCGCGCGCACGGCGCCTCGACCCGAGCCCGTATCCTTCCGCCATGAAGACCGTCGTTCGCTGGCTGCTCCTCGCCGCCGCGCTCCTGCTCGTCGCGCAGATCTATCCGGGCGTGCAGGTCGCGAGCTTCGGCTCGGCGATGATCGCGGCACTCGTCATCGGCCTCTTCAACGCGCTCGTCCGGCCGATTCTCGTCCTGCTGACGCTGCCGGTGACGATCCTGACGCTGGGGCTCTTTCTCTTCGTCATCAACGCGCTGATGTTCTACTTCGCCGCGGCGGTGCTCGAAGGCTTTCACGTCGACGGCTTCGTCGCGGCGCTGATCGGGTCGCTCCTCTACAGCCTGTGCGGGCTCGTGATCGATACCGCGCTCGAGCGGCTGTTCGCGCGCGCATGAGCGCTCAGCGCGCCGCTGCCGCGCGCTTGACGCCGGCGCCGCGCACCTCGAAGGCGATCGTCTGCAGCGTCTCGCCCGAAGGCGCGACGAGCTCGAGGCGATGCCGCCCCGGCCACGGCGCCCAGCGCAGCCGCTCGCCGCTGCCGATCGCGCGACCGTCGAGTCGCCAGGTGCCGCGCTCGCCCTCGAACGTGATCCGCTGCGCCGCCGGCGGGATGTCGGGATCGAGCGCGTAGATGCTGCCGTCGCGCGGGCTCGCGATCCCGTAGCGCGCGCCGCGCGCGGCCTCGTCGGCGGCGCGCACCCGCGTGCGCTCGCTGCCGGCGACGAAGAGCTCGTCGCGCTCGGGCTCGCGCCCGCCGTCGAAGACGACGCGGCGGACGACGACGCCCGCCACAGGCGGCGGCGACTTCGACGGGCTGCCGGCGTGCAGGTACGCCGCGATCGCCTGCCAGACCGGCGCCGCGCCGCTCGTGCCGCTGACGTCGTGCATCGCCTCGCCGCTCGCGTTGCCGACCCAGACGCCGATCGTGTAGCGGTCGGTGAAGCCGAGGCACCAGTTGTCGCGCATGTCCTTGCTGGTGCCGGTCTTCACCGCGGCGAAGCCGCGCGTCGCGAGCGCGCTCGACCAGCCGAACGTGCGCACGCGCGCGTTGTCGTCGGCGAGGATGTCGGTGACCAGATGGGCGGCCGCCGGGTCGACGACGCGCACCGCCGGAGCGCGTTTGCCGAGCGTGGTCTCGACCGGCGAATGGCGGCCGCCGTTGGCGAGCGTGCGGTACGCGTTGGTCAGGCCGAGCAGCGTGACGTCGGCGCTGCCGAGCGCGAGCGAAGCGCCGTACCAGCCGGCGCTCTGCGGCAACGCGAGGCCGAGCGCGTTGAGGCGGGCGAGCAGCGCGTCGTTGCCGACCATCGCGCCGACGCGCACCGCCGGCACGTTGAGGCTCGCGCCGAGCGCGGTGCGCGCGCTGACGAAGCCGTGCCAGCGCTTGTCGTAGTTCTGCGGCAGGTACAGGCCCGATGCGGTCGCGATCTGCGCCGGCGAGTCGTCGATCAGCGTCGCCGGCGTGATCAGCCGCTGCTCGAACGCGAGCGCGTAGACGAACGGCTTCAGCGTCGAACCCGGCTGGCGGCGCGCGACGACGCCGTCGACCGCCGCCGCGCCCGAGAGGTCGCCGCTCGAGCCGACCCACGCCAGCACCTCGCCGCTCGCGTTGTCGAGGACGACGACCGCGCCGTCCTCGACGTTCCTGCCGGCGAGCTCGGCGATGTGGCGGCGCAGCGTCGCCACCGCGAAGCGCTGCAGCCGCGCGTCGAGCGGGCTCGCCTGCACCGCGGCGCCGCCCGGATCGATGGTCGCGCGCGCGAAGTGCGGCGCGAGCTGCTCGCCGAGCGGCATCGCGCCGCGCCGCGCGAGCGACGTCTCGGCGAGGGCGCGAACTCCGGCGCAGTCGAGCTTCTGCAAGGCGAGGATGCCGCAGGCGCGATCGCCGACTTCGGCCGGCTTCGCGTTCGGGCCGCGCACGAGCGCTGCGGCGATCGCCGCCTCGTGCGCGTCGAGGCCGCTCGGGCGCTTGCCGAAGAGCGTCTGCGCGAGCGCGTCGATGCCGACGATCTCGCCGCGAAACGGCACCGCGTTGAGGTACGCCTCGAGGATCTCGGCCTTCTTCCACTGCCGCTCGAGCCGCGCCGCGGTCACCGCCTGGCCGAGCTTGCGGACGACGCTGCGCCCGCCGCTCGGCCGCGCGAGGCCGTCGTCGACCAGGCCCGCGAGCTGCATCGTCAGCGTCGACGCGCCGCGCGTCCTCGTGTTCCAGAGGTTGCCCCATGCGCTCGCCGCAGCCGCCTGCCAGTCGACTCCCGAGTGCTCCCAGAAGCGGCGGTCTTCGCTCAGAACGATCGCGGTGCGCAGCGCCGGCGAGATCTCGTCGAGCGGCGTCCACGCCAGCCGGCGCACCGACCTGTCGACGCGCACCGTCTGGATCGGCGTGCCGGTGCGGTCGACGAGGGTGACGTCGGACGGCCGGTGCGCCGCCTTCACCTCGGCGAACGTCGGCAGCGCGTGCGCGGCGGCGGACGCGAGCGCGCACGCGACGGCGGCCACGGTGCGTCTCATGGCGACACCTCGACCGGCGCGTTCGGCGACTCGCCGAACGTCTCGGGCGCGTACATCGCCTCGACGCGCGTCGGCGGCAGCGCGAAGCGGCCGGGGTTGTTGAGGCGAACGGTGTATTCGACGACGTGCCTGCCGCGCGGCAGCATCTCGAAGTAGCTGCGGTGCGCCTCGAAGCTGCGCTCCTCGAACGCCGCCCAGGCGCGTCCCGAGCTGCGCTCGCCGCGCGTCGCGATCGCCGAGTCGCGGCCGAGGCCGCCGCCGAGGATCGTCGCGCCGGCGGGGATCGGGTCGCTGACGACGACCCACGTCCTGTCGCTCTGCGCGTCGATCTCGAGGCGGACCTTGACGACGTCGCCGCGCGACCACTTCGCGGGGTCTTTCTGCTCGACCGCGCTGACGCTGCGCGTGACGCGGTAGCCGGCGCTGAGCGGCTCGCGCAGCGCGATGGCGGCGACGCTTTGCACCGTCAGCCACGGCTTGCCGCTGCCTTCCTGCGCGACCTGCAGCGTCGCCGCGCCTTGCGGCCACGCGAGCTTCACCGCGCCGCCGCCGGGCTGCTTCGCCCAGTCGGCCACCGCGCGCGGCCCGCCGCCCGACGACGCCGCGCCGGCGAACGACGCGACCGTCCGCCCCGCCACCTTGGCGGACTCGAACTTCGCAGCGAACTTGTCGAGCGCGAGCGATCCCCAGAGGTTCGCCGTCGTCGTCAGCCAGGCGCCGCCCTTCTGCCGCGCGAGGCTGCCGATCACCATCCGCGGCAGCTCGTCGTTCCAGCCGGGGTCGTCGAGAACGGCGAGGATCAGCCGCGCCGCGTTGGCGTCGCCGCTGTCCATCAGCCACCACCAGAAGTCGTCGTCTTCGCTGCTGAACCTGAGCGTCGTTCCGGCGTAGGTGAGGCGCGCGCGCAGGATCTGCTGCACCTGGTCGAGGCGCCGAGCGCGGTCGGGAATGCCGTCGACGCGCTTCAGGATGTTCAGCCAATCGATCAGCGCCGCGGTCGGCCAGACGTTCGGGGTGATCTGCACCGAGCCGAGCATCCTCGGCTGCGCGCGGCCGTAGCGCGAGAGCGCCTCGATCGCCGCCAGCTTGCGGACGTCGACGTCGGGGCGCGGCGACCAGAGCTTGCGCTCGATCCTGCCTTCGACGAACGCCGTCAGGCCGCCGAGCATCGCGTCGCGCGCCGCCGCCGGCAGCTCGAAGCCGGCCTCGTGCGTCGCCGCGAGCACGTATGCGGTCAGGCGGTCGCTGCCGTGCGGCGGATCGTCGGCGCGCGGCGGGAAGTAGCTCGCGAGGCCGTCGCTGTCGAGATACGTCGGCAGCGCGTTGGCGACCCCCGCCCAGAGCTTCGCGTCTCTGAGGCCGACCGATTTCGACGCCTTCTGCTCGAGGCAGATGAACGGGTACGTCTCGAAGAAGCGGCGGATGCCGGGCAGCGCGCCGGTGAGTTTGGGCTGCACTGCGACATCGACGCCGCCGCGCTTGGTGCCCGACGCCGACAAGGCGTCTGCGGGCGCCGCGACCGGCAGCGCGACGGTGCCGTCGAGCTGCGCGATCGTCGCCTGCAGCACGCGCACCGGCACCGCCGCCGACACGAGCTGCGTCACCTTGATCCGGTCCTTCGCTGCGGCCTCGTCGGCCGCTGCCTCCCAGGCGATGCTTAACGCATCGGCGGGGACCTCGACCGGCCACACGACCTCCTGCGCGCCGCCGGCGGCGACGACGACGTCCTGCGCCGGCAGCGCGAGCGCGACGCGGGCGATCTCGCCGCTCGCGCCCGGCAGGTTCGCGGTCCCCTGCAGCGCGACGTGGACCTTCATCTCTCGCGCGGTCGTGTTGCGCACCGTCAGCATCGCGGCGAAGCGGTCGCCGTCGCGCACCAGCGGCGGCAGCCCGGCGAGCACCTGCAGGTCCTGCGTGACGCGGATGCTCGTGCTGCCGGTGCCGAACTTCTGCACGTCGGCGTCGGCGACGGCGACGAGGCGAAAGCTCGTCAGCGAATCGTTGAGCGGCACCTCGACGGTGGCTTCGCCGTTGCCGTCGAGCGTGACTCGGGGGTTCCAGACGAGCAGCGTGTCGAAGAGCTCGCGCGTCGCGCCGCGGCCGCCGCCGCCGCCGGCCGCGACCGCCTTTCGGCCGTAGTGGCGGCGGCCGATGATCTCGCTCTGCGCCGTGCTCGTCTCGACGCTCCACGAGCGCTCGCGCATCATCGCGTCGAGCAGCCGCCACGAGTCGTTGGCGCGCAGCGCGAGCAGCCCTTCGTCGACCGCGGCGAACGCGACCTCGGCGCCCGCGAGAGGCTTGCCGCCCTGCGTCACCTTGATCTTCGCGATCGCCTTCTGCCGGATCGTGTACTGCGCCTTGTCGGCGCTGACGCTCACCTGCAGCTCGTGCGCCGCGAGGCCGACGCGCAGCGCCGCGACGCCGAGCTTGAACGCGGGCTTGGCGAGGTCGACCATCGCCGTCGGCGGCTGGTAGTCCTTGCTGTCGTGCCAGAAGCTCTGCCACCACGACAGCGGCTCGCGCCAGCCCCAGGTGAAGAACGAGTACCACGGCGTCTCGCGGATGCGGCCGCGCAGCGCGAGGACGCTGACGTAGACGTTCGGACCCCAGCTCGGCTCGATCTTCAGCTCGATCGTCGGATCGTCGCCGCGCAACGTCACGACCTGCGTCGCGATCACGCCCTCGCGCTCGACCGCGACCAGCGCGCTCGCTTCGCGAAACGGCATCCGCACCTGCAGCCGCGCCGTCTCGCCGGGCTCGTAGCGCTTCTTCTCGGGCAGCACGTCGATGCGGTCGTCGTTGTCCTGCGCGAACCAGAGCTCGCCCTGCTTCGTGATCCAGACGCTCGCCGCCGCCTCGGCGGCGCGGCCTTGCGGATCGCTCGCGCGCGCGATCAGCTCGACCTGGCCGGCGGTCTCGAGGTCGGCGTCGCAGAGGACGAGGCCGCGGTCGTCGCTCGTGCCCGAGCAGAGCGCGCCGAGCTCCTTCACTTCGGTGCGGTTGTCGTAGGCGTAGAAGCCGCCGACGAGGCGCTTTCTCGTCGTGATCACCTGCGTGACGCGGCCGCGCACCGAGACCGCCTGGCCCCGGATCGGCTTGCCGGAAGTGTCGAGCGCGACGACGCTGAACTGGACGCGGCCGCGGTTGCTCGCCCAGCGGCTCGCCTTGACGCCGACGACGACGGCGCTCGGCCAGAGGTCGACGCGCGTCGCCGCGGTCTGCACCTCGCCGTTGGGATCGTTGAAGGTGACCTCGGCGTCGAGCGACGCCGGCCGCGACGCCGCCGGCAGCGACTGCACGACGAACGTCGCGACGCCGTTCCGGTCGGTGACGAGCGGCACCTTGTCGGCGACGAGCCGAGCGTCGTCGCGCTCGCCGGCCTCGCTGTCGCCGGCTTCCTGCTCGCCCGGATCGCGCGGCGGATCGAAGCTGAACTCGTCGTAGCCGGCGAAGCCGGGCGAGCGCGTCTTCAGCAGCGCCGACGCGCGCAGCGGCGCCTGCGCCATCGCACCACCGGAGAAGTAGCTCATCCGGACGTCGACCGCGACGGCCGACGCGGCAATCGACGGCGCCTTCGGGCCGCTGACGCGCGCGTCGACGAGCGGCAGGCGGAACTCCTCGACGCGGAAGTTGCCGCTCGACCAGGTGCGCTCGCGCAGGTCGTCGCGGCGCGAGGCGGCAGCGCCGGCCGCCGTCGGCTCGCGCTCGAGCACGACCTCGTAGACGCCGAGCTTGGCCGCGGGCGGGATGTTCCAGGTCGTCAGTCCGCTGCGACCGTTGCCCGACCAGCGCAGCGGAAAGACGACCTCCTGGCCGCTGCCCTGGTGGACGATCTTGACGCGCGTCGGCAAGCGGTCGGCCGGCACCGCGGCGAGACCGCTCGACGTCTCGACGCGGACGAAGTGCTTCATCGACACCGTCTCGCCGGCGCGAAAGAGCGTGCGGTCGAACACCGTGGAGGCACGCAGCTCGGGCTCGCTGCCGCGCCCGGTCGGAACGTGGAAGCGCCACGGCTCGATCCCCTTCTGCCAGCTGCTGAAGACGAACGCGACGTCGCCCGTCGCGGCGCTGCGCGCGGTGACGAAGTAGCCGCTGTCGGCGACGCAGTGCTCGGGCTCTTCGTCGAGCACGCGAGCGACGACGGCGAGCCCCTTGGCGTCGCTGCGACCGGTCCAGAGCGTGCGCCCGTTGCAGTCGTGGACGGCGACGTCGGCACCTTCGACGGGCTTGCCGCGGTCGAGCGTCGTCACCCAGACGACGCTGTTCTCGCGGCCGTGCTTGAAGTGAACGCCGAGGTTGGTGACGAGCGCACCGGTGCGCACGTACATCGGCGCGCGCTTGTCGAGCAGCGCCTCGCCGAGCCGCAGCGACTCGATCTCGACGACGTGGTAGCCCGGCTCCGGCAGCGGGATGCCGACGACCTCGAACGGCCGCGGATCCCCGCCTGCGAGCATCGGCAGCTCGAGCCGGCGCGCGTCCGCCTCCTTGGCGAGGAGCGACACCTCGCGCGTTCCGACCATGCGGTCGACACGACGGCGGATCGTCCGACCCTTCGCGTCCCGGTCCTCCTCGACGACGGTCCATTCGCGCTCGGGAAAGCCGAGCTCGCGCGCCGTCAGCTGCGTCTCGTGGTACTTCTGCAGCCGCGCGTACCAGGCGAGGATGTCGTCGTCGCTCGTCAGCCGCTTGACGCGCACCCGTCCGCCCGGCTGGCTCGCCGCATTGGCCGGCGGTCGCAGGTCGGTCTGGACGTGGCGCAATGTCACCGGCAGCATCGCGTCGGCGTCGCGCTCGACGATGCCGAACGGCGCCGCGGCGAACTTCGCGATCGGCGGCGCGCTGCCGGTCTGCACCTTGAGCGGAAACGCCGAGGCGTTGGCGAGCGGCCGGCCGGCGAGGTCGCGCAGGTTCGCCGGCAGCTCGACGCTGAAGGTCGCGTTCTCGGCCAGCGGCTTCGGAAACGAGACCTCGGAGACGTCGCTCGACTGGTCGTCCTTGTCGAACACCGGCGCGAGCGGCTCGCCCGCTGCGGGTCGCAGGCGAACCTGTGCGGCCAGGTCGCGCGCGACCGGAGCGGCGAAGCGCACCGTCAGCGGCCGGATCGGCAGGCACGGCGCCGCGGCGCGCTCGCGCTCGCACGTGAACTCGGCGGTGAACGCTGCGCGCACGGTGTAGCGAAAGCGCTGCTCGACGCTCGTCACGATCTTCGGATCGTTCGCCGCCGCGATCCCCTTGCCCCAGACGAGACGCATCGCGGCGCGGTTGGGCAGCGGGCGCTCGCAGCGCGCGACGAGGGTGCGGTCGGCGGCGGCGGGCGGCACGCCTCGCGCCTTCAGGACCTGCGCGCGCACGTCGCCGCCGACGACGACGAGCGCGAGCCGCTCGCCGATGCCCTCGACCTCGCACCAGGCGTTGGCGGCGACAGTCGCCTCGACCGCGGCACCGCTGAGGCGGAGCAGGAAGTGCTGGTCCTCCTCGATCTCGCCGCCGCCGCCCGGCTGCACCGCGACGATCGCCGGCCCGCCGGTCGAGAACGCGAAGCGCGTCGTTCCCGTCACGGCGGCAGCGCTCGCCGCGCCGGTCGGCGCAGCGGCGCCCGACTTCGTCGTCGGCTTCCAGTCGCTGCGCAAGGTGGCGCTGCACGACGTTCCCGGGCCGAGCGGCTCGCGGAAGTCGTACAGCCAGACGCGATCGTTCGCCCAGCGGCCGCTGCCGGCAGGAACGCTGGCGCCGCGGCACGCGATCGTGAACGGATCGGGCAGCCGCAGGTCGCCGAACGGCACGACCGCTTCGCCGAACTTGACCGTCACCTGGCGGACCTGCGCGACCTCGCCCTGCGGCGTCGCGGCGACGACCGCGACGGCGAGCGCACCGGTGCTCGCCGATGCGAGCGCGGCGCTCGCCAATGCCCGGATGCCAGCCTTCATCGCGCGCCTCCACCTCGATCGGCGCCGAGTCTAAGAGCCGCGGATGTGCGCGCATCGAAGCGCGCGTCAAGCGCGTGCGAAGAAACCGCGAAAGCGCGGTCGCCGACTGGCGATGCTCTGCAGAGCCGCTAGCGACCGACGCGCTGGTCGGCGACGATCTGCCGGCGCTGCGCCTCGATCGCGCGCAACCGCGAGTCGAGCACCGATGCGTCGATGAAGTCGACCGCGCCGCCGCCGCGCGCGAGGCGCTGGCCGGCGCGCAATCGCTCGATCGCGCCCTGCAGATCGCCGAGCGCGTAGCGCGCCTCTGCCTCCGCGCGGATCGAGCGCAGCGGCAGGCCGAGCTTCGCCCACGTCTGGCCGAGCGCCGTCCATGCCAGCGCATCCATCGGGTGGACCGCGACCCATGTCTGCAGCGTCGACGCGTTCGCTTTCAACGCCGCGCTGTCGGGGGCCGTCGCCGGCGTCGTCCGGATCGCGATCTCGCTTTCGAGCAGCAGCGTCGGCCGCGAACCGTCGTTGGCGTACGCCTTCATCGCATCTGCGGCCTGCGCCGCCGCGCCGCGATCGACGAGCGACTGCGCCTGCATCAGCGCAACGGCGCGCTCGGCGCGCGCGCCGCCGGGCGCCGACTGCGCGATGCCGCGCGCGCTCGCGAACGCGGCATCGGCGCGCGCCCAGTCGCGCAGCATGCTCGACGCGATCGCGCTCTCGCACGCCGCGCGCAG
>DASSRF010000355.1:0-4499 GCA_035701945.1 Caldimonas sp.
CTACGCGCACGCCGCTGCGCGCCGGCTCGCCCCGCTGTTCGAGCGCGACGGCGACGCGACCCGAGCGGCGGGATTGCGCGCCGACGCGGCGCGCCGCGCGGCCGCGGGCGCGCCCGACCCGGCGTCGCCGTGGCGCGCGCTCGACAGCTGGCGCCTCAACGGCAGTGCGCTGCGTCGGCTCGGCTTCCGCCACGGCGAGACGATGCGCGAGATCGACGTCGCGGCGTTGCCCGGCGGCGCCTGGCAGCTCGCGCTCGACGGCACGACCACGCCGGCGAGCGCGCGGGCGTCGAGCGACGGCGCGTTGGCAGCGACGCTCGGCGACCGTCGCGTTGCCGCCGCCGTCGTCGCGCAAGGCGAGCGCCGGCACGTCTTCCTCGACGGCCGCGCCCACGCGTTCGCGCTCGTCGACCTGTTCGGCGTCAGCGGCGCCGAGCACGACGAGGAGGGCGCCGGGCTCGTCGCGCCGATGCCGGGCAAGGTGATCGCGCTCATCGCCGCGCCCGGTGCCGCGGTCGACAAGGGTGCGCCGTTGCTCGTCCTCGAGGCGATGAAGATGGAGCACACGATCAGCGCGCCGCGCGGCGGGACCGTCAAGGCGTTCCGCGTCGCCGCCGGCGAGCAGGTCGCAGAGGGCACCGAGCTCGTCGACTTCGACTGACCGAGACAGAGTCCGACAAGAAGACATGGTATTGACATGAGACTTCAGTCTCGTTAAGATCATTCCAGTCTCAACTGCCGCGAGACCTGCCATGGCCATGACGCCGACCGAGATGGATCGCCGCATCGACGAGCATTTCCGCTTCGAAGCCGACGACGACGTCGACGGCGTCCTCGCGACGCTCGCGCCCGACGCCGAGCACGACATCGTCGGCTGGCCCTCCGGGCCGACGCGCGGCCGCGCTGGCGCACGGCCGTTCTACGAGGCGCTCTTCGACGACCTCGCCGACGGCCAAGTGAAGACCCTGCGGCGTCTGTACGGCGCCGACTTCGTCGTCGACGAGTCGATCTGGCGCGGCCGGGCGCCGGGCCGGCCGTTCGGGATCGAGGGCCGCGGCCGGCCGCTCGAGTTCCGCCTGCTGCACGTGATCGAGTTCGGCGACGCCGGAACGATCCGTCGCGAGAACGTCTGGGTCGACCTCGGCGCGATCGCTCGCCAGCTGCCGCAGGACTGAGATGCCTGCGGCCGTCGTCGAGACCGCCGAACGCGCGAACCAGCGCCGGCGCACGCGCAAGGACCTGCTGCAGGCCGCCGCGCGGCTGCTCAAGCAGGGCCGTCATCCGACGATCGAGGAAGTCGCCGAGGAGGCGCTCGTCTCGCGCGCGACCGCGTACCGCTACTTCCCCGGCGTCGACGCGCTCCTCGTCGAGGCGTCGCTCGACACCGCCGTCCCCGAAGCGCGCGACGTGCTACGCGGCGCGCCGGCCGACGATCCGGTCGCGCGCGTCCAGCGGATCGACGCTGCGCTGCACGACATGATCGTCGGCCACGAGGCGCAGCTGCGGCTGATGCTGACGCATTCGCTGCAGCCGAGGGGCGAGCGCGGCGGCGCCGCGATGCCGCCGCGGCAGAACCGGCGCACGGTGCTCATCGAGGCTGCGCTCGAGCCGGTGCGCGACCGTTTCCGCGCCGCCGAGCTGAAGCTGCTGACGCGCGCGCTCGCGCTCGTCGTCGGCACCGAGGCGATGATCGTCTGCAAGGACGTGCTGCAGCTCGACGACGCCGAGACGCGCAAGGTCAAGCGCTGGGCCGTCAAGGCGCTCGTCGAGGCGGCGCTGAAGCCCGCCTGACGATCGTCTCTTTCCAACTGAAAGGAACTCTCATGATCGCTCGTATCGTTGCTCCCGCACTCGCAGCGCTTCTCGTCGGCGCCGCCGTGACCGCCACCGCGCGCGCTGCCGGGCCGTCGGCCGTCGTCAAGCGCGGCGAGTACCTCGTCGTGACCGGCGCCTGCGCCGACTGCCACACGCCGATGAAGATGGGCGCGAACGGTCCAGAGCCCGACATGAGCCGGATGCTCTCGGGCCATCCCGAAGGGCTCGTGATGCCGCCCGCTCCCAAGCTCCCGCCGGGTCCGTGGCTCGTCGTCTCGTCGGCGACGAACACCGCGTGGGCGGGACCGTGGGGAGTCAGCTTCACCGCCAACCTCACTCCCGACGACGACACCGGGCTCGGCCGCTGGACGGTGAAGCAGTTCATCGAAACGATCCGCACCGGGCGCCATCTCGGCGTCGGCCGGCCGGTGCTGCCGCCGATGCCGATCCCCTCGTACCGCCACTTCAGCGATGCCGACCTCGCCGCGATCTTCGCGTACCTGCAGTCGATTCCGCCGGTGCGAAACCGCGTGCCGCAGCCGCTGCCGCCCGCCGAGGCGACACAGTCGGCGACGGCGGCGAAGAAGTGACCCGAGGAAGGTCCGCGATGCGATCGGTTCGCACGGGTGAGTTCGAGGGCGGATCGGTCTTCATCGATGGCGACTGGAAGCCGCTCTCGGAAGCCAAGGTCTCGCTCTTCGACTGGGGCTTCACGCGCTCCGACGCGACCTACGACGTCGCGAGCGTCTGGAAGGGTGCGTTCTTTCGCCTCGACGACCACCTCGACCGCTTCTTCGCGAGCATGCAGAAGCTGCGGATGGCGATCCCGTACTGCCGCGACGAGGTGCGCACGATCGTGCACGGCTGCGTCCGTGCCGGCGGCCTGCGCGACGCGTACGTCGCGATGGTCTGCACGCGCGGCGTGCCGCCGCCGGGGTCGCGCGACCCGCGCCTCGCGACGAACCGCTTCTACGCGTACGCGGTGCCGTTCGTCTGGATCGCGCCGCCCGAGAAGCAGCGCTCCGGGATCGACCTCCACGTCAGCCGGCGCGTCCGCATCGCGCCCGAGTCGGTCGACCCGACGGTCAAGAACTACCACTGGCTCGACCTCGTGCAGTCGCTGTTCGACGCCTACGACCGCGGCGGCGACACCAGCTGCGTCGTCGACGCCGCCGGCAACGTCACCGAAGGCCCCGGCTTCAACGTCTTCGCAGTGAAGGGCGGCGTCGTGACCACCGCCGCGCGCGGCGTCCTCGAGGGCGTCTCGCGACGCACCGTGATCGAGCTGTGCGAAGCGCTCGCGATTCCGCTTCGCGTCGGCGTGCTGCCGGCCGAGACGCTCGCCGACGCCGACGAGGTCTTCCTCAGCTCGACCGGCGGCGGCGTGCTGCCGATCGCGAAGGTCGACGGCAAGCCGCTCCGCCGCGCGTTCCCCGGGCCGGTCACGCAGCGGCTGCACGACGCGTACTGGGCGCTGCACGACGATCCGCGCCACCGCGACCCGGTCGCCTACTGAGGCTTGCAAACCGCGCCCGCCCGCCCTACATGGGCAGGTGCGCTCCGCCGTTCGGCGGATTCGCCGCTTCGCAGCGCGCCTTACCGTGCGCGCAACGAACCGAAGGAGATCGCGATGGACCAGCCGACCCCGAACCAAGCGACCGCGGCGCTGCGCGCGCACTCGCAGGCAATGGCGGCGATCGTCGACGCGATCGGCGCATCGACCGTCGCCGTTCTCGGCCGCCGCGGCACCGTCGCTTCGGGCGTCGTCTGGAAGAGCGGGCTCGTCGTCACCGCGGCGCACGTCTTTCGCCGCACGCCGGCGGCAGCGACGCTCGTCGCCGCCGATGGCCGCGCGCTCGCCGCGACGCTCGTCGGCATCGACTCGGCGACCGACCTCGCGCTCTTTCGGCTTGCCGAGCCCGATGCGCTCGCGCCGCTCGCGGCGGGAGACGCCGCGACGGTTCGCGCCGGCCACACCGTCGTCGTCGTCGGACGCAGCGGCGAAGGCGACGCGATCGCGAGCGCCGGCATCGTCAACCGCGTCGGCGGCGCCTGGCAGACGTGGCTCGGCGGCTCGATCGACCGCCTGATCCGCCTCGACGGCGGCGTCTACGACGGCCTCTCGGGCGCGCCGGTCGCCGACGCGTCGGGCACGCTCGTCGGCATCGCGACGGCGGCGCTTTCGCGCAGCTACGGCATCGTCGTGCCGGCGGCGACCGTCTCGCGCGTCGTCGACGCGCTCGTCGGCCAGGGCCGCGTCGCGCGGCCGTGGCTCGGCATCGGCGCGCAGTCGGTGCCGGTCGAGGGCGCCGGTGCCGCCGAGCAGGGGGGCCTGCTCGTCACCGCGCTCGTCGCGGGAGGCCCAGGCGAGCGCGCCGGTCTGAAGATCGGCGACATCATCGTTCGCGCCGCCGAGAGCGCGGCGGCGAACCTGCGCGAGCTCCGCCAGGCGCTCGCCGCGCACGTCGGCGGCATCGTCACGCTCGGCATCCTGCGCGGCGGCGCGCCGCTCGACCTCAGCGCCGAGGTCGGCGAATGGCCCGAGCACCGCTGCCGCTGAGGACCGATCGATGCCGACGCTGAGGATCGCGATCGCTGCGTCGTCGGCGCTCGTCCGCGCCGGCATCGCCGACGGTCTCGCCGCCGCCGGCGGCTTCGAGATCGTCGGCGCGGCGGCGACGCTC
>DASSRF010000356.1:0-2907 GCA_035701945.1 Caldimonas sp.
GCAGCGGCGAGCGACGCCGGCGACTGGCCGATGGCCGCGCACGACTACGCGAGCACGCGCTACTCGCCGCTCGCCGAGATCACCGCCGCCAACGCGGCGACGCTGAGGCTCGCGTTCACGTTCTCGACCGGCGTCGTTCGCGGCCACGAGGCGGCGCCGCTCGTCGTCGGCAACACGATGTTCCTCGTCACGCCGTATCCGAACGTCGTCTACGCGCTCGACCTCTCGCAGCCGGGTGCGCCGATGCGCTGGCGCTTCGAGCCCAGGCCCGAGGCGTTCGCGCAAGGCGTCGCGTGCTGCGACGTCGTCAACCGCGGCCTCGCGTACGCCGACGGCAAGGTCTTCGTCAACACGCTCGACAACCAGACGATCGCGATCGACGCCGGCAACGGCAAGGAGGTCTGGCGCTGGCGATCGGGCGACATCCGCAACGGCGAGACGCGGACGATGGCGCCGCTCGTCGTCGACGGCCGCGTCCTCGTCGGCAACAGCGGCGGCGAGTACGGCGTTCGCGGCTGGCTCGCCGCGCTCGACGCGAAGAACGGCAAGGAGGTCTGGCGCGCGTACAGCACCGGGCCCGATCGCGACGTGCTGATCGGCGCCGACTACCAGCCGTTCTACGCGAAGGAGCGCGGCAGCGACCTCGGCGTCAAGAGCTGGCCGGTCGACGCGTGGAAGGTCGGCGGCGGCACGGTCTGGGGGTGGATCTCGTACGACCCCGAGCTCGGCCTCGTCTACCACGGCACCGCCAATCCGGGCCCGTGGAACGCCGAGCAGCGGCCCGGCGACAACAAGTTCACCTCGGGGCTCTTCGCGCGCGACGCGAAGACGGGGCAGGCGCGCTGGTTCTACCAGCTGAGCCCGCACGACGAGTTCGACTACGACGCGGTCAACGAAAGCGTGCTGGTCGATCTCGCGCTCGCCGGCAAGACGCGCAAGGTGCTCGTCCATCCCGACCGCAACGGCTACGTCTACGTCATCGACCGCGCGAGCGGCGAAGTGCTGTCGGCGACGCCGTTCGTTTCGGTGAACACGTCGACCGGAGTCGACCTCGCGACCGGCGAGCTGCGCTACGCGCCGGGCAAGCGCCAGCGCACCGGCACCGTCGTTCGCGAAATCTGCCCGGCGTCGCCCGGCGGCAAGGACTGGCAACCGTCCGCGTATTCGCCGCGCACGCACCTGCTCTACCTGCCGCACCAGAACCTGTGCCAGGACGAGGAAGCGATGCAGACCGGCTACATCGCCGGCACGCCCTACGTCGGCGCGATCCTCAAGATCAAGCCCGGCCCCGGCGGCCGCCGCGGCCGCGTCACCGCGTGGGACCCGGCGGCGGCGAAGGCGCGCTGGGTCATCGACGAGGACCTGCCGGTCTGGAGCGGCGCGCTCGCGACCGCGGGCGATCTCGTCTTCTACGGAACGATGGACGGCTGGTTCAAGGCCGTCGATGCCAACAGCGGCAAGCTCGTCTGGCAGTTCAAGACCGGATCGGGGATCGTCGGCCAGCCGATCTCGTACCGCGGCCCCGACGGCAGGCAGTACGTCGCCGTGCTCTCGGGCGTCGGCGGCTGGGCCGGCGCGGTCGTCGCCGGCGACCTCGACACGCGCGACGGCAGCGCCGCAGCGGGCTTCGCGAACGCGATGCGCGACCTCAAGGAGCGAACGACCAAGGGAGGCATGCTCTATGTCTTCGCGCTGCCTTGAACGCGCGCGCGTGCTCGTCGTTGTCGCGATCCTCGGCGCGGCAACGAGCGCCTGCCAGCGCGAGACGCGCGACTTCCTGCCGCCGAAGCCGGGTGCCGTCGTCGCCAGTGCCGCCAGCGCGGCCGCATCGCAGGCGGAGATCATGAACGCGGCGGCGATGGTCGGCCGCTACGAGCACAACGCGTACGGCACGAGCGTCGGCAAGCGCCTCTGGACTTGGTACAACTGCAGCGGCTGCCACGGCGCCGGCGGCGGCGGCGGCTCGGGCCCGGCGCTGATCGACCGCGTCTGGATCTACGGCGGCGACGCCGGCACGGTCTACCAGACGATCGCGTACGGACGCCCGAACGGCATGCCCGCGTTCGCCAGCCGCATTCCGAACGACCAGCTCTGGCAGCTCGCTGCCTACGTCCGCTCGATGGCCGGGCTCGCTTCGGCGGATGCGGCACCGAACCGCGACGACGCGTTCCTGACGCGAACTCCCGAATCGTTCCTCGACCCGCAGAAGCCGGAGACGGTGAAGCCGTCGTCGGCAGGCGGCCGGCCGCAGTGAACGGCATCCACGACGCGCTCGCGCCGGCCGGCCCGCAGGCGCTCGCGCTCTTCCACCTCTGGAACGCGATGCTCGTCGTCTGCACGGTCGTGTTCGTGCTGACGATGGCGGCGCTCGCGATCGCGCTCTGGCGCGCGCCGCGCGCGACCGAGCGCGCGAAGGCGGACCTCGAAGCACACCCGCGCAAGGAAGCGGCGCTGCGCCGCTCGGTCTTCTGGGGCATCGCAGGGTCGGCGCTGCTGCTCCTCGTGCTCCTGTTCGCGAGCTTCTTCGCCGATCGCGCGCTCTCGGCGCTGCCGCTCGCCGACGCGGTCCGCATCGACCTCGTCGGCCACCGCTTCTGGTGGGAAGCGCACTACGAGCCGAACGACCCCGAGCGGGCGTTCGCGACCGCGAACGAGCTGCACGTCCCGGTCGGGCGGCCGGTGCTGATCCGGCTGCGCGCCGACGACGTCATCCACAGCCTCTGGATTCCGAGCCTCGGCGGCAAGAAGGACCTCATCCCCGGCCGCGAGTCGACGATCGCGCTGCGCGCCGACCGCGCCGGCACGTACCGCGGCCAGTGCGCCGAGTTCTGCGGCTACCAGCACGCGCAGATGGCGCTCGTCGTCGTCGCCGAAGAGCCCGAGCGCTACGAGCGCTGGCTCGCGCTG
>DASSRF010000357.1:0-9506 GCA_035701945.1 Caldimonas sp.
CCTCGTCAACGGCCGCCCGGTCGAGCAGTACTTCGGCCGGCAGACGTCGATCATGGTCGTCCGCCAGCCGCTCGTGCTGACCGCCAACGACCAGGCGTTCGACATCCGCGTCAACGTCCACGGGGGCGGCGAGACCGGTCAGGCCGGCGCCGTCCGCCACGGCATCACCCGCGCGCTGATCGACTACGACGTGGCGCTGAAGGGCGACCTCAGCCGCGCCGGGTTCGTGACCCGCGACGCCCGCGAGGTCGAGCGCAAGAAGGTCGGCCTGCACGGCGCGCGCCGCCGCAAGCAGTTCAGCAAGCGCTGATCGGCGAGGCGCTGGGGCGCCTCGTCCGTTGCCACCGGGTCTTGCCTTTTCGCGGCCGGACCGCACGTACCGCTTGTCCCCGCGACTGCGCGGGGACGACCGTTCGCCGATAATCGGGTCCTTCTTCCAGGAGCGTCGCATGAGCGCAGTCGTCGATCCCGTCGTCACGCCGCCCGAGGGCGACGCGCCTCCGCCGCCGCTCGTCTTCACCGACAGCGCGGCCAACAAGGTCAAGGAGCTCGTCGACGAGGAAGGCAACCCCGACCTCAAGCTGCGCGTCTTCGTGCAGGGCGGCGGCTGCTCCGGCTTCCAGTACGGCTTCACCTTCGACGAGATCGCCAACGACGACGACACGACGATGGAGAAGAACGGCGTCACGCTGCTGATCGACGCGATGAGCCTGCAGTACCTCGTCGGCGCCGAGATCGACTACAAGGACGATCTCCAGGGCGCGCAGTTCGTGATCAAGAACCCGAACGCGACGACGACGTGCGGTTGCGGCTCGAGCTTCTCGGCCTGAGCACGGTCCGAACGGCGCTGTCCCACGAAGCCGCCGCGAGGCGGCTTTTTCATTCACGGTCGCGCCGCTTCGGTCAGCGGGCGGGATAGAGCGCGCCGAGGATCCGCGGACCTGCGGCGCCGGTCGCCGCGGGAACGTTGCCGGCGAGCCGATGCACGAACGCACGCGCGAGCCACGCGAACGCCGCCGCCTCGACCTGGTCGACGGGAAGCCCGCGCTCGTCGCTCGCGACGACGCGCGCCGGAACGAGCGCGTTGGCGAGCCGCGCCATGAGGTCGGCGTTGCGCGCCCCGCCGCCGCAGACGATGAGCTCGGCTGCCCTCGCGAGATGCGCGCGGAATGCATCCGCGACCGTGCGCGCCGTCAGCTCCGCGAGCGTCGCCTGGATGTCCTCGGCGCGCAGCCGCGCCCGCGCTCGCGTGGCGTCGAGGCGCGCCTCGAGCCAGCCGGCGTTGAAGAGGTCGCGCCCGGTGCTCTTGGGCGGCGGCAGCGCGAAGTACGGCTCGGCGAGACAGGCATCGAGCAGCATCGCATCGACGTGGCCGCGCCCGCCCCACGAACCGTCGGGATCGAACGGCTGCCCGGTCGAGCGCTCGCACCAGAGATCGAGGAGAACGTTGGCAGGGCCGGAATCGAAGCCGGCGATGCCGCCGCCCTGGTCGAGCGCAGTCAGGTTGGCGATTCCGCCGAGGTTCAGCACCGCGACCGACGCGTCGCCGCGGCCGAACATCGCGTGGTGGAACGCCGGAACGAGCGGCGCGCCGTGGCCTCCTGCCGCGACGTCGCGGCTGCGGAAGTCGGCGACGACGTCGATCCCGCTTCGCTCGGCGAGCAGCGCAGGCGCGTTCAGCTGGACCGTGTAGCCGATGCCGTCGAAGTCGTGCGGCCGGTGGCGCACGGTCTGCCCATGCGAGCCGATCGCGACGACGCGGCTGCGCTCGCACTGCGCCTTCGCGAGGAGCGCCTCGACGACCGCCGCGGACTCCACGGCGAGCGCGTTGGCAGCGAGGGCGCTGCGATGCAGCTCGTTCGCGCCGGCGGCATTGAGCGCTGCGAGCTCGGCGCGCAAGGGCGCTGGAAAGGCCCGGTGCGTGTGGCCGACGACGCGCGCCTCGGGCGGTGCACCGGGAATGCCGAACTCGACAAGGACGCCGTCGATGCCGTCGAGCGACGTGCCCGACATCAGGCCGATGAACGCTTCGATCATCGCCGCGCGGCGTCCGTCGCGCGCGGCCGACGCGGGTTGCGAACCGGAGCGGCTCGCAACGCGCGGCCTATTCGCCCAGAAGCGGCGTGCGCGGCAGCGTCTCGGCGATGCCGAGCTGGGCGCGGACGCTCTGCGCGAGCTGGCTGAAGCGCGCGCGCCCGGCCGGCGAGATCGTCACCGCCTCCGACGTCTGCGCGACGAGCAGCGGATCCTGCTGCGCGCCGTTGATCTTGACCTCGAAGTGCAGGTGCGGCCCGGTCGCCCAGCCGGTCTGCCCGACCGCGCCGATGACCGCGCCCTGCTCGACGTGCTGGCCCTTGACGACGTCGATCCGGCTGAGGTGCGCGTACACCGTCGAGCGCTCGCTGCCGTGCTGGATGTGGATGACGTTGCCGTAGCCGTTCTGCCAGCCGGCGAACTCGACAACGCCCTCGCCCACCGTGCGCACGGGCGTTCCCGTCGGCGCGCCGTAGTCGACGCCGTTGTGCTGCTTCCAGGCGTTGAGGATCGGGTGCATCCGCATCGCGAAGCCCGAAGTCACGCGCGAGAACTCGAGCGGGCTGGCGAGGAACGAGCGCTGCTTGCTCTGGCCGTCGAGGCCGAAGTACGCGCCCTTGCCGTCGCCGTCCTTGAACCACATCGCCGAGAACGTCTGGCCGCGGTTGACGAACTCGGCGGCGAGGACGCGGCCGCTCGCCGGCCCCCAGCTGATCGGCTCGCCGTCGGCGGTCAGCGACTCGTAGACGACCGAGAACGTCGCGCCGCGCTGGAGCTCGCGGCGAAAGTCGATGTCGTTGGCGAAGATCTCGGCGAGCTGCGTCGCGACGGCGTCGGGGATCCCGGCATCGTCGGTCGCGCTGAAGAGCGACGAGCGCACGGTGCCGCCGGCCATCAGGACCTGCGACGCGAGCGGCGCCGTCGTGACGTCGGCGACGAGCTGGTCGGCGATCCGCTGCACGCGCAGGCGGGTGAACTGGGTCGGCAGCTTGTCGACGAGCGGCGCAGCGTAGCGAGCGACCAGCTCGACGAGGCCGCCGTGCGAATCGACCCGCGCCTGGACGCGCTTGCCCGAGCGGCCCTCGAACAGGCGCCTGGCGATGGGATCGCTGCGCAGGAACGCGGCGGCGCGCGCGTCGACGACGCTCAGGCGTGCGAGCAGCGAGTCGCTCGTGTCACCCGCGCGGGTGACCTCGCTGCGGAACAGCTCGAGGTCCTGGTCGGCGAGCGCATCGAGCTGCGCGTGCAGGTCGACCGTCGGAACGTTTTCGACGATCGTGCGTCGCGGCAGCTCGGCGGGATCGGGGACCTGCGGCGCGACGCCGAACGCAGTCACCGCGAAGCCGGCGAGTGCGATCGAGACGGAGGCCGCGAGCGTGCGGGGATGGCGGGTGGCAAAGCTTGCGATGCGCGTCGAAGCGTCACGCCAAGCGACATCCAGGGATGCCAGCGAATTCAATTGTCGAGGGAGCTCGGTGCTCGGTTCGGCGGTGCAGCGCGCGGCGCACCTCGGTTGATCGTCGCAAGCGGGGCGCCACTAGAATCGTTGGCGAACGCCCGCTCTCGTAGGCACCATCCCACTGGCTTGTAGGACGCCGGCGCAGTATACCGGCCGTCGCTGGCCTTTTCCCCGTAACAGCCAGTGATGTCCCCGTCAATTCCTCCGGATTCGCCCTACCCCGTCACCGATTCGGTCCGGCATGCGCTGGCGACGTCGCTGCGCCGCTGCAGCGAGCTGATCCCGGAGGGCGAGTGGCTGCGCAAGCTCGCGCGGTCCGAAGCGACCGGCGTGCCGCTCCGGATCAAGCTCGGCCTCGACCCGACCGCGCCCGACATCCACCTCGGCCACACCGTCGTCCTCAACAAGCTGCGCGAGCTGCAGGACCTCGGCCACACCGTGATCTTCCTGATCGGCGACTTCACGTCGATGATCGGCGATCCGTCGGGTCGCAACACGACGCGGCCGCCGCTCACGCGGGCCCAGATCGAGGCGAATGCGAGCACCTACTACGATCAGGCCAAGCTCGTCCTCGATCCGGCCCGCACCGAGATCCGCTACAACTCCGAGTGGAGCGACCCGCTCGGCGCGCGCGGGATGATCGAGCTCGCGGCCCGCTACACGGTGGCGCGGATGATGGAGCGCGACGACTTCAGTCGCCGCTACAAGGCCGGAACGCCGATCAGCATCCACGAGTTCCTCTACCCGCTGATGCAGGGCTACGACTCGGTCGCGTTGAAGTCCGACCTCGAGCTCGGCGGCACCGACCAGAAGTTCAATCTCCTGGTCGGCCGCGCCTTGCAGACCGAGTACGGGCAGGAGCCGCAATGCATCATGACGATGCCCCTGCTCGAAGGCCTCGACGGCGTCGAAAAGATGTCGAAGTCGAAGGGCAACTACATCGCCATCGCCGACCCTGCGAACGAGATGTTCGCCAAATTGATGTCGATCAGCGACGATCTGATGTGGAAGTACTTCGATCTGCTGAGTACTCGCTCCGAAGCCGAGATCGCCGGGCTGCGCGCCGAGACGGCGGCCGGGCGCAACCCGCGAGACGCCAAAGTGGCGCTCGCCAAGGAGATCACGAGCCGCTTCCATGGTCGCGCCGCAGCCGAAGGTGCCGAGGCCGACTTCGATCTGCGCGCGCGCGGCGGCATCCCTGACGAGATCGAGGCGGTGACGCTGGAAGGCGCGCCGCTCGGCATCGGCGCCGTCCTCAAGCAGGCCCGCCTGGCGCCTTCGACGAGCGAGGCCCTCCGGCTCGTCGACGGCGGCGGCGTCCGCATCGACGGCGCCGTCGTCTCCGATCGCGCCTTGAAGCTGCCGGCAGGCACCTTTGTCGTCCAGGTCGGGAAGCGCAAGTTCGCCCGCGTCACGCTGCGCTGAGGTCGCGCCGGCGTGCAAGTCGCGACGCTGCTCCGCCTCTCGGTCGCGACCGCGATCGCGACGATCGTGCTGAAGACCGGCGCGTGGTGGATCACCGGTTCGGTCGGGCTGCTCTCGGATGCGCTCGAGTCGCTCGTCAACCTGGCGTCGGCGCTGTTCGCGCTCGCGATGGTGACGATCGCCGCACGTCCGGCCGACGAGGACCACCCGTTCGGCCACACCAAGGCCGAATACTTTTCGAGCGCCTTCGAGGGCCTGATGATCGCCGCCGCTGCGGTTGCGATCGCCTGGGCGGCGATCGGCCGCTTCCTGCATCCGCAGCCGCTCGAAGCCGTCGGCGTCGGTCTCGCGCTCAGCATCGTCAGCTCGGTGCTGAACGGGCTGCTCGCCGCGAAGATGCTCGCCGAGTCGCGCCGCCACCGCTCGATTGCGCTCGAGGCCGACGCGCGCCACCTCTTCACCGACGTCTGGACGTCGGCCGGCGTCATCGTCGCCGTCGTCGCGGTGCAGTTCACCGGCTGGCTCTGGCTCGACCCCGCCGTCGCGCTCGGAGTCGCCGCCAACATCATCCGCGAGGGCGCGCGCGTCGTCTGGGTGTCGATCGACGGCCTGATGGACAAGGCGCTCGAGCCCGACGTGCAGGAACGCATCGACCGCACCCTGGCGCGCTTCGCCGAGAGCTCGGTGCGCTTCGACGACATGGTGACGCGGCGAGCCGGGAGCCGCCGCTTCCTCGACGTCCACATGCACGTCCCGGCGAGCTGGACGCTCGGTCGCGCCGCGGCGCTGCGTGCCGAGGTCGAGCAGGCGCTGATGAGCGAGGTGGCGGGCCTGCGGGCGTCGATCCAGCTGCTGCCGTCGAACGTCGAACCGGTCTTCAACGCGGTCGAGGCGTCGCCGTGATCGGTCTCGTGCAGCGCGTCGCCGAGGCGCGCGTCACGGTCGCGGGACGCGTCGTCGCCTCGATCGGCCGTGGCCTTGTGTTCTTCGTGTGCGCCGAGCCCGACGACAGCGACGCCGTCGCCGATCGTCTGGCCGCCAAGGTGCTGGCGCTGCGCGTCTTCGCCGATGCCGCCGGCAAGATGAACCTCGATCTCGCCGCGGTTGGCGGCGCGCTTCTCGTCGTCAGCCAGTTCACGCTCGCCGCCGACACGTCGCGCGGCAACCGGCCGAGCTTCGTAGGCGCCGCCGGTGCCGGGCGCGGACTGGCCCTCTACGAGCGCGTCGTCGCCGCGGCGCGCCGCCTGCATTCCGGCGCGGTCGCGTGCGGCGAGTTCGGCGCCGACATGCAGGTCGCGCTCGTCAACGACGGGCCGGTGACGATCCCCATCACGCTGCGCGGCTGACCGCCGCGCCCGCTCAGTCGGCGTACTGGCCGGCGGCCTTGATGATCGGGCTCCACTTCGCGATCTCGGCCTCGACGAACTTCTTGTGCTCGGCGCCGCCGTTGCGCGCGTCGGCGATGACGACCGCGCCGAGCTGCTCCTCGCGCTTGGCGAAGTCGGGATCCTTGAGAGCGGCGCGCAGCGCTGTGTTGATCTTGTCGACGACCGCCTTCGGCGTGCCTTTCGGCGCGTACAGGCCGTGCCAGACCGAGACGTTGAATCCCTTGAGGCCGGACTCCTCGAGCGTCGGCAGGTTCTTCAGCGCCGGCGTCGTCAGTCGCCTGGTCGTCGTCACCGCGTATGCCTTGATCTTGCCGCTCTCGATCTGCCCGGTCGTGTTGGTCGTCTGATCGCACATGATGTCGACCTGGCCACCGATGAGGTCGGTCATCGCCGGACCGGTGCCCTTGTACGGCACCGTCGTCATCTCGACCTTGAGCGCGCTCTGGAAGAGCAGCCCGCACAGATGCGACGCCGCGCCGAGGCCGGCGTTGGCGAGGTTGATCTTGCCCTTGTTGGCGTCGATCCACTTGGCGAGCTCGGCGTAGTTGTTCGCCGGCAGCGACGGCCGGCCGACGAGCGTCATCGGCACCTCGTTGATCATGCCGAGGTACTCGAAGTCGTCGAGCGTCTTGTAGGGCAGCGTCCGGTACAGGCTCGGCGCGGTGCTGATGCCGATGTGGTGGAGCAGCAGCGTGTAGCCGTCGTTGGCCGACTTGGCGACCTTGTTGGTCGCGATCGTGCCGCCGGCGCCGGCGGTGTTCTCGATGATGATGCTCTGACCGCCGAGGGGCTTCCTCATCGCCTCGGCGAGGTCGCGCGCCACCTTGTCGGTCGGGCCGCCGGCGGCGAACGGAACGACGATCGTGACCGGCTTTTCCGGAAACTCGGCGAGCGCCGGTGCGGCGACCGCGACTGCGGCAACGAGAAGGAACACGCGGAGTGGGTGCATGGCGATCGGCTGAATGGCGATCGGCCATTGTTCGAAACGGCCGCGCCCGCGTCAGCGGTGGAAGCACTGACGTCGCCGGGGCCGCGGGCGGGACGCGGCGTGCCGCCGCTACCGGTGGCGTGCCGCGCGCCTACCGGCCCATGCGGCGGTTGTAGTTGCCGAGCCAGCGGTCGTTGAGCGTCGGATTGCTCTCGCGCGCGTCGGGGGCGCTGAAGCCGACGCGCACGTTGCCGCCGCTTTGCCGCTCGACCGTGATCGTCACCGCGGCGCCAGCCTTCGTTCCCGTGATCCGGCCGCTCGCGCGGTCGGCCGACGTCACCTGGATCCCCGAGTCGGACGCGGCGCCGAGCGCAGCGTCCCACGAGCGATCGAAGCTCGCCGGCACCATCGTGGTCTGCGCCTCGTACGGATACGGATACGCGACGCAGCCGGCGAGGCCGATGCAGACGAGCAGCGCGGCGAGCGCGCGAATCGGGTGGGTCATGGCGACACCTTTCGGCAACGACGATTCGGACGATGGTACGGCCTCGGCCGGCGCCGCTCTCAACGCGTCGAGCGCCGGTCCTCGATCATCCTGCCGTCGCTCGGAAGGCTGCCCGGAGCGACGAGCTCGACCTCGCCGCGCAGCTTGGTGACGTCGCGGATCGTCTGCACGATGCGCTCGGCGAGCCCTTCGGCTGCGCCCGCGGTCTCGGCGACGAGCGTCATGCGGTCGTCGGCCATCGCGCCCGAGACGACGAGCCGCGCCCGCGCGATCTCGGGATGCCGGCGAGCGATCTCGCCCACCTGCGACGGGTGGACGAACATGCCGCGGACCTTGGTCGACTGGTCGGCGCGTCCGAGCCAGCCGCGGATGCGGCGGTTCGTCCTTCCCGTCGGGCACGTTCCGGGCAGGATCGCCGAGAGGTCGCCGGTCGCGTAGCGCACGAGCGGGTAGTCGGAATTGAGCGTCGTCACGACGATCTCGCCGATCTCGCCGTCGGCGACCGGATCGTTGCCGCCGGGAGCGACGATCTCGACGACGACGCCTTCGTCGATGACGAGCCCTTCGCGCGCTTCGGTCTCGTACGCGACGAGGCCGAGGTCGGCGGTGCCGTAGCTCTGGAACGGGGCGATGCCGCGCTGCTCGAGCCACGCACAGAGCGCGGCGGGCACGGCTTCTCCGCTCAGGCACGCGCGCGCGAGCGACGGCAGCGCCGTCCGCGATTCGTCGGCCTTCTCGAGGAGAACGCGCAGGAAGCTCGGCGTTCCGGTGTACGCGCTCGGCTGCAGCAGCGCCATCGCCTGCAGTTGCAGCTCGGTCTGGCCGGTGCCGCCGGGAAAGACGGTGCAGCCGATCGCGTGCGCCCCGCTCTCCATCATCGAGCCGGCAGGCGTCAGGTGGTAGCTGAAGCTGTTGTGGACGAGATCGCCGGCGCGCACCCCGGCGGCGTAGAGCGCGCGCGCCATCCGCCAGTAGTCGCGGCGTGCCGTCTCGGGCTCGCGGATCGGTCCGGGCGAGACGAAGACGCGCAGCGCGCGCTCCGCCTCGGGGCGTGTCGCGCCCCAGCCGACGGTCGCGAAGCCGCCGAACGCATCGACTGCATCCGCTGCGTTCTGGCCGGCGAGGAGCTCGCCCTTGCGCAGCACCGGCAGCGCCGCGAGTGCAGCCCGAGACGTCACCGCGCGCGCGTCGACGCCGCGCAGTCGCGCGGCGATCGCCGGCGCGCGCGCGATCGCGTGCGCGATCAGGCGCGGCAGGTCGCGCGCGACCTGGGCGTCGCGCTCGTCGGGAGATCGCGTCTCGAGCGCGTCGTAGTGCGCGCGCGCTGCGGGGTGCGGTGAAGCCATCGCGTCGCGGCTACTCGTCGTCGAACCGCCGCGCGCGCAGCTTCGCTTCGTCGACGAGCTTGCGCTGGTCGGCCGGAGTCGCGAGCGCGAAGCGGTCCCATCCCGAGCCGCCGGCCTTCTTCAGGTCGGCATGGACGACGCCGCCCTCCTCGTGAAAATGGATGAACGCGTCGCGGCGCGCGTAGAAGATGCCGGGCTGCTTTTCCTGCACGCCCTTGATCTCGCGCAGCTGGCGCAGGAGGGGCAGCAACGGCCGCAGGGCCTCGGGCGACGCATGGGCCATGGTCTTCCTTCGTCTCAGGCGAGCCAGCGCTTGCGGCGCTTGTAGCTCTTGACCGCACGATAGCTCTTGCGCTCGCCGTCGCCGCTGCCGCCGGTGCCGAGGTAGAACTCGCGCACGTCCTCGTTCTCGCGCAGCGTC
>DASSRF010000358.1:0-6502 GCA_035701945.1 Caldimonas sp.
CGAGTCGCCGAGCGCCTGGAAGAAGCCGTGGCCGTCGTTGTCGGCGAGCCGGTCCTTCGGTCGCATGCCGAGCGCCCAGCCGCGCGCGAGCGAATCGGGGGCGAGCAGCGCCCCGGCGATCTCCTCCTGGCCGTCGACGCCGTCGGTGTCGGCGGCCAGCGCGTGGATCCCCGGCCGCCCGTCGAGAGCGATGGCGAGCGAGAGCAGGAACTCGACGTTGCGGCCGCCGCGACCGTGACCGCGCACGGTGACCGTGGTCTCCCCGCCCGAGAGCAGCACGCAAGGCGGCGCGAACGGCTGCGCGCGCTCGGCGACCTGCAGCGCGATCGCGGCGAGCACCTTGCCGACGTCCCTGGCCTCGCCTTCGATCGCGTCGCCGAGGATGTGGACGGCGACGCCGTCGGCGCGCGCGACCGCCGCAGCGGCTTCGAGCGCGAGCTGCGGGGCGGCGACGATCCGCGTCTCGGCGCGCGCGAGCCGCGGGTCGCCGGGCTTCACCGACTCGCCCTCGCCGCTGTCGAGAAGCTTCTGCAGCGCCGGCGGAATCGCGATGCCATGGCGACGGACGACGTCGAGCGCATCGGCGCACGTCGTCGGGTCGGCGACGGTCGGACCCGACGCGATGTCTCCGGGGCGATCGCCGGGGACGTCGGAGATCAGCAGCGTCAGCACGCGCGCCGGATGGCACGCCGCCGCGAGGCGGCCGCCCTTGATCGCCGAGACGTGGCGGCGGACGCAGTTCATCTCGCCGATCGACGCGCCCGAGGCGAGCAGCGCGCGGTTGAGCGCCTGCTTGTCGGCGAGCGTCGCGCCGGGCGGCGGCAGCGTCAGCAGCGACGAGCCGCCGCCCGACACCAGGCAGAGCACGAGGTCGTCGGCATCCAGGCCGCGCACCGTCTCCAGAATCCGCTCGGCGGCGGCGACGCCCGCTTCGTCGGGAACCGGGTGCGCCGCCTCGACGATCTCGATCCGCTCGCACGGCACCGCGTAGCCGTAGCGCGTGACGACGACGCCCGAGAGCGGTCCGCGCCACGCGTCCTCGACCGCGCGCGCCATCGCCGCCGATGCCTTGCCGGCGCCGACGACGACGAGCCTGCCGTTGCCGAGCGACTCCGGCGACGGCAGCTGCGGCGCGATGCACAGGGCCGGCTGCGCGCTCGCGACGGCGGCGTCGAACATCCGCCTGAGGAGCGCCCGCGGATCGCGGGCCGCGCTCACTTGAGCGGCGCTCCTTCCTCGTACCAGCGCTTGACGAGCGCGCGCTCGTCGTCGGTCATCTGCGTCGCGTTGCCGAACGGCATCTGGCGCAGCACGACGACCTGCTGGTAGACCTGCTGCGCGTGGCGGCCGAGCAGCTCGGCGGTCTGCAGCGAGACGCCCTTCTGCTGCACCGTCTCGCCGTGGCACATCGCACAGCGCTGGTCGATGACGGTGCGCACCTGCGCGTAACCGACCGGCGACATGGCGGCCTGCGCGCCGCCGGCCGGCTGCTCGGGAGCGAGCCAGGCGACGAGCGCGACGATCGCGAGCGTGCCGACGATCGCGTGCTCCCACGGCGTCCTCCGGCCTTCGACCGCGGCCCGGTGGCGGGCGACGAAGCTGTAGCGGATCAGCGCCCCGGCGAGCATCAGCAGCACGAGGACGATCCAGTTGTGCTTGCCGTCGACGAGCCAGCCGTAGTGGTTCGACAGCATCGCGACGATCACCGGCAGCGTGAAGTACGTGTTGTGGACGCTGCGCTGCTTGCCGCGAAAGGAGTGGATCGGATCGACCGGCTCGCCGGCGCGCATCTGCGCGATCACCTTGCGCTGCCCGGGGATGATCCAGTGCGCGACGTTGGCGGTCATCGCCGTCGCGAGCATCGCGCCGACGACGAGGAACGCGGCGCGGCCCGGGAACAGGTGGCACGCCAGCCACGACGCGATCACGACCGCGATCGCGACGCCGACGCCGACGATCAGCTCGCCGCGCTCGCGCTGGCCAAAGACGCGGCAGATCGCGTCGTAGACGATCCAGAAGACGACGAGGAACGCGAGCGCGGTCACGATCGCCGCCGCTGCCGACCAGTCGTGGACGTTGCGGTCGATCAGGAACGTGCCGGCGTTGAACAGATAGAGCACGGTGAAGAGCGCGAAGCCGGTGCCCCAGGTCGCGTAGCTCTCCCAGAAGAACCAGTGCAGCCGCTCCGGCAGCGTCGGCGGCGCGACGACGTACTTCTGCGGGTGGTAGAAGCCGCCGCCGTGCACCGCCCAGAGCTCGCCGTCGACGCCCTTGGCGACGAGGTCGGGCGCGGTCGGCTTCTCGAGGCTGCTGTCGAGGAAGACGAAGTAGAACGACGAGCCGATCCAGGCGATCGCCGTGACGACGTGCGCCCAGCGCAGCAGCAGGTTCGCCCAGTCGAGCAGGTACGGGGTCAGGGTCATGTGTGCACCCTCGGCCTGCGGCCGGTCCCGCCAGGCGGTACGCAGCGTCCCCTTCGGAACGGCCGTGCGGGGACGCTCACGACCCGCGGTACGTCGAATACGACCACGGGCTCACGAGCAGCGGCACGTGGTAGTGGCCGGCGGCATCGGCGATGCCGAAGTCGAGCTGCACGACGTCGATGAACGGCGGCTCGGGAAGCTCCACGCCGCGGCGGCGGAAGTACGCCGCGACCGCGAAGACGAGCCGGTAGCGCCCGGCCGCCATCGCCGCCGCGTCGAGCAGCGGGCCCGCCGCCGAGCGGCCGTCGTCGTTCAGCACGAGCGACTTGACGAGGCCGGCGTCGCTGCCGGAGAGGCGATGCAGCTCGACCGCCATCCCCGCCGCCGGGCAGCCGTGCATCGTGTCGAGGACGTGCGTGCTGAGATGTCCCATGGTCTCGTCGGTCGCGCGGCGCCGATGATGGCACGGCCGCGTCGCCGCGCCTTTCTGCGATCATCGTGCCGACATGAGCCGACCCTACCCGCGCGATCTCGTGGGCTACGGCCGCGAGCGGCCGCAGGCGCGCTGGCCCGGCGGTGCGCGCGTCGCGCTGCAGTTCGTCCTCAACGTCGAGGAAGGCGGCGAGAACTGCGTCCTGCACGGCGACGCCGGATCGGAGACGTTCCTCTCCGAGATGGCGAGCCCGCCGTCGTTCGCGGCGCGCCACCTCAGCATCGAGAGCCTGTACGAGTACGGCTCGCGGGCCGGCGTCTGGCGGATCCTGCGCGAGTTCGAGCGCAGGCGCCTGCCGCTCACCGCGTTCGCGGTCGCGATGGCGATCGAGCGCACTCCGGAGATCGCCGCCGCGTGCCGCGAGCTCGGCCACGAGATCGCGTGCCACGGCTGGCGCTGGATCAGCTACCAGAACGTCGACGAGGCGACCGAGCGCGAGCACATCGCACGCGCCGTCGAGGTGCACGAGCGCATCACCGGCGAGCGCCCGCGCGGCTGGTACACCGGCCGCGACAGCCCGAACACGCGCCGGCTCGTCGCCGAGCACGGTGGCTTCGAGTACGACAGCGACTGCTACGGCGACGACCTGCCGTTCTGGCTCGACGTCGAGAAGAGCGACGGCACGCGCGTGCCGCAGCTCGTCGTCCCGTACACGCTCGACGCCAACGACATGCGCTTCGCGTCGTCGCAGGGGTTCGCGACCGGCGACGACTTCTTCGCGTACCTGCGCGACGCCTTCGACGTCCTCCACGCCGAAGGCGCCGAGTCGCCGGCGATGATGAGCGTCGGCATGCACGCGCGCCTGCTCGGCAGGCCGGGGCGCGTGCGTGCGCTGCAGCGCTTCCTCGACCACGTCGAGGCGCACGACCGCGTCTGGGTCGCGCGCCGGATCGACATCGCGCGCCACTGGACGCGCGAGCACCCGTTCGATCCGCGGACCGCATTCGTCTGGCAGGCGAACCGATGACCTCGCTCGAGCAAGTCAACGCCGCGTCGCCTGCCGAGCTGTCGCGCCTGCTCGACGGCATCTACGAGCATTCGCCGTGGATCGTCGCGGCGGCGGCGCCGCGGCGGCCGTTCGCGACGCTCGCGCAGCTCAAGCGCGCGCTCGTCGAGGTCGTCCGCGACGCCGGCCGCGACGCGCAGCTGAAGCTCCTGCGCGCGCACCCCGAGCTCGCCGGCAAGGCGATGGTCGAGCGCCAGCTCACCGCGTCGTCGACCGACGAGCAGACGCGCGCCGGCCTGACCGCGTGCACGTCTGCCGAGCTGGCGCGGATCGCCGAGCTCAACGCCGCGTACCTGAAGAAATTCGGCTTCCCGTTCATCCTCGCGGTGCGCGGGCCGCGCGGGCTCGGCCTCGCCAAGGACGAGATCCTCGCGACGTTCGCGCGCAGGCTCGAGCATCCGGTCGACTTCGAGCTCGGCGAGGCGCTGCGCAACGTCCACCGCATCGCCGAGATCCGCCTCGACGAGCGCTTCGGCGTCGAGCCCGCGCTCGGCAACGTCGTCTGGGACTGGGCCGAGCAGCTCGCCGCCCACAGCGATCCGGGCTTTGCCGAACGCGGCGAGCTGACGGTGACGTATCTCACCGAAGCGCACCGCGCGTGCGCGCGCCGGCTCGTCGGCTGGATGCGCGACTGCGGCTTCGACGAGGTCTCGATCGACGCCGTCGGCAACGTCGTCGGCGTCTACGCGGGCAGCGATGCGAGCGCGCCGCGGCTGCTCACCGGCAGCCACTACGACACGGTCAGGAACGGCGGCAAGTACGACGGCCGGCTCGGCATCTTCGTGCCGATGGCGTGCGTGCGCGAGCTGCACCGCGCCGGCCGCCGGCTGCCGTTCGCGATCGAGGTCGTCGGCTTCGCCGAGGAGGAAGGCCAGCGCTACAAGGCGGTCTTCCTCGGCTCGGGGGCGCTCACCGGCCACTTCGACACCGCGTGGCTCGACCAGCGCGACGCCGACGGAATCGCGATGCGCGACGCCATGGCCGCGGCCGGCCTCGACGTCGACGGCATCGCCGCGCTCGAGCGCGACCCCAAGCGCTACCTCGGCTTCGTCGAGGTGCACATCGAGCAGGGCCCGGTGCTCAACGAGCTCGACCTGCCGCTCGGCATCGTCACCTCGATCAACGGCAGCGTGCGCTTCCTCGGCGAGATCGTCGGCATGGCGAGCCACGCAGGGACGACGCCGATGGAGCGCAGGCGCGACGCAGCGGTCGCCGCCGCCGAGCTCGTCGTCTGCGTCGAGCAGCGAGCGTCGTCGGCACCGAACCTCGTCGGCACCGTCGGCATGCTGCAGGTGCCGAACGGCTCGATCAACGTCGTCCCGGGCCGCTGCACGTTCAGCCTCGACCTGCGCGCGACGACCGACGCTGCGCGCGACGCGCTCGCCGCCGACGTCCGTGCCGCGCTCGAGAAGATCTGCGCCAAGCGCGGGGTCGCGTTCGCGCTCGAGGAGACGGTGCGCGCCGCGGCGGCGCCGTCGGCGCCCGACTGGCAGCGGCGCTGGGAGCGCGCGGTCGAGCGGCTCGGGCTGCCGGTGCACCGGATGCCGAGCGGCGCCGGCCACGACGCCATGAAGCTGCACGAGGTGATGCCGCAGGCGATGCTTTTCGTTCGCGGCCAGAACAGCGGCATCAGCCACAACCCGCTCGAATCGTCGACCAACGACGACATCGACCTCGCGGTGCGCGCGTTCGCGCTGCTCGTCGACGAGCTCGCCGCGGAGCGGACGAGATGAGCCACGCCGCGATCGACGCCTGGGTCGACGCCCACTTCGACGAGGAAGTGCGCTTCCTGCAGGAGCTCGTCCGCGTCCCGACCGACACGCCGCCCGGCGACAACGCGCGCCACGCAGAGCGGACCGCCGAGCTGCTGCGCGCGCTCGGCTTCGATCCCGAGCTGCACCGCGTTCCCGAAGATCGCGTCCGCGCGCAGGGGATGCGCTCGATCACCAACGTGATCGTCCGCCGCCGCCACGGTGCCGGACCGACGATCGCGCTCAACGCGCACGGCGACGTCGTGCCGCCGGGCGACGGCTGGACGCACGACCCGTACGGCGCCGAGATCGCGAACGGCAGGCTGTACGGCCGCGCCGCGGCGGTGAGCAAGAGCGACTTCGCCACCTACACCTTCGCGCTGCGCGCGCTCGAGTCGCTCGGCGCGCCGATCGCCGGGACGATCGAGCTGCACTTCACCTACGACGAGGAGTTCGGCGGCGAGCTCGGCCCCGGGTGGCTCCTCGAGCACGCGCTGACGCGCCCCGACTACGTCGTCGCCGCCGGCTTCAGCCACGAGGTCGTGACCGCGCACAACGGCTGCCTGCAGCTCGAGGTCGCGGTGCACGGCAAGGCGGCGCACGCGGCGATCCCGCACACCGGCGTCGACGCGCTGCAGGGCGCGGTCGCGATCCTCGAGCGGCTCTACGCGCTCAACCGCGGCTACCGGGCGGTCCGCTCGCAGGTGCCCGGGATCACGCACCCCTACCTCAACGTCGGCCGCATCGAAGGCGGCAGCAACACCAACGTCGTCCCCGGCGAGGTGGTGCTCAAGCTCGACCGCCGGATGATCCCGGAGGAGGATCCGGC
>DASSRF010000359.1:0-5123 GCA_035701945.1 Caldimonas sp.
CCTGACGCGCGTCGCGGACGCGGTGCACGCGCACGGCGCGCTCGTGTTCCTCCAGCTCGCACACAACGGTGGGGTCAACGGCGGCGCATGGTCGAAGCTCCCCGCGTGGGCGCCGTCGCTCGTCGCCAACTACATGGAACCGCCGAAGCCCATCGAGCACCACGAGATCGCGTCGGTCGTCGACGCCTTCGCGCGGTCCGCGGCGAACTGCGCCGCGGCCGGCCTCGACGGCGTCGAGATCCACGCCGCGCACGGCTACCTGCTGCACCAGTTCCTCTCGCCGCTCGCCAATGCGCGCACCGACGCGTACGGCGGCAGCCTCGAGAACCGGATGCGCTTCCCGCTCGAGATCTTCGACGTCGTCCGCGAGGCGTTCCCGCACGACAAGCCGGTGTGGGCGCGCATCTCCGCGACCGACTGGGTCGCGGGCGGCTGGGACATCGAAGGCACGGTCGCGCTCTCGAAGGCACTCAAGGCGCGCGGCTGCGCCGCGATCCACGTCTCGAGCGGCGGCGTCTCGCCGCAGCAGAAGATCGCGCTCGGCCCGGGCTACCAGGTGCCGTTCGCGGCGCGCGTGAAGACCGAGGTCGACGTGACGACGATCGCCGTCGGCCTCATCACCGAGGCCGAGCAGGCCGAGGCGATCGTCGCGAGCGGGCAGGCCGACGCCGTCTCGCTCGCCCGCGCGATGCTCTACGACCCGCGCTGGCCGTGGCACGCCGCCGCCAGGCTCGGCGCGCGCGTCGTCGCGCCGCACCAGTACTGGCGCTCGCAGCCGCGCGAGCACAAGGACCTGTTCGAGAACGCGTCGTTCGGCGCGCGCTAGCAGGCTGAAGCGTATTCCAACGGCCTGCAAAGGAATCCAATGAAGCTCAACCCGCTCGGCCGCACCGGCGTCTTCGTCTCCGAGCTCTGCCTCGGCACGATGACGTTCGGCGGCGGCGAAGAAGGCATGTGGGGAAAGATCGGCCGGCTGCAGCAGGAGGACGCCGAGCGCATCGTCGGCGGCGCGCTCGACGCCGGCATCAACTTCATCGACACCGCCGACGTCTACGCTGGCGGCCGCTCGGAGGAGATCACCGGGCAGGCGCTGAAGAATCTCAAGGTGCCGCGCGAGCGCGTCGTCGTCGCGACCAAGGTCTTCGGCGAGACGGGGCCCGGAGCGAACATGCGCGGCGCGAGCCGCAGCCACATCGTCGCCGCGCTGCAGGCGAGCCTCAAGCGCCTGCAGCTCGACCACGTCGACCTCTACCAGATCCACGGCTTCGACCCGGCGACGCCGATCGAGGAGACGGTGCGCGCGCTCGACACGATGATCGAGCACGGCCACGTCCGCTACGTCGGCGTCTCGAACTGGGCGGCGTGGCAGATCGCGAAGGCGCTCGGCATCGCCGAGCGGCTCGGCCTCGCGCGCTTCGAGAGCCTGCAGGCGTACTACACGATCGCCGGCCGCGACCTCGAGCGCGAGCTGGTGCCGATGCTCGGGAGCGAAGGCCTCGGGCTGCTCGTCTGGAGCCCGCTCGCGGGCGGATTTCTCAGCGGCAAGTACGGCCGCGACGGCCAGGGCGAAGCCGGCAGCCGGCGCACCGCCTTCGACTTTCCGCCGCTGGACAAGGAGCGCGCGTTCGACTGCATCGACGCGATGCGCGCGATCGCCGACGCGCGCGGCGTCTCGGTCGCGCAGATCGCGCTCGCCTGGCTGCTCCACCAGCCGGCGGTCACCAGCGTCATCATCGGCGCGAAGCGGCCCGAGCAGCTCGCCGACAACATCGGCGCGACCCGGGTCGAGCTCGGCGCGGACGAGCTCGCGCGGCTCGACGCGGCGAGCAGGCTGCCGCTCGAGTATCCCGGCTGGATGTTCACGCGCCAGGGCGAGGTGCGCACCAAGCAGCTCGCCGACGCGCGTCGCCCGGGCGCGGCGCGCTGAAGCGCTAGCGCGCCTTGAGCGCGATCACCTCGCCGCTGTCGCGCTTGAGGTGGAGCACGCCGGCCACGTCGCGCACCTCGTTGCACGACGGCTCGCGGCCGCGCAGCCGCGAGCACAGGCGCGCGTCCTCGGCGCGCCAGTCGCCGGTGCCGTTGAAGCCGCTGCTGGTGTTGACGAAGAAGTAGCCGTTCGCCTTGTATTCGAGCCGCCAGCGCGAGCCGTCGGCGAGATCGACGTTGAACGTCCTGCCGGCGATCGCGTCCTTGAGCGCGGCCGCGGTCACTGGCTTGCTGTCGGCGGGAAACTCGGTCGGCAGCGACGCCTGCGCGAGCGCCGCAGCGGAGCACGACACCGACACCGAGCAGAGCAGGAGCTTGTTCATCGAGACCCTCTTGGAGACATGGTGGCGCGATCGTCGCCGTCGTCGCGCGCCGCGTCATCCTCTGCCCGAGGGAAGGGCGCGGTGACAATGCGAATGCGCCGACGCGGCGCGAGCGAAGGAGACAGCGTGGCCAACGAGCGCAAGGTCTGCATCGTCACCGGTTCGTCGTCCGGCATCGGCGCGGCGACGGTGCGCCTCTACGCCGCGCGCGGCTGGGACGTCGTCGTCAACTATTCGCGCGACGCCGCGCCGGCCGACGCCGTCGCCGACGATTGCCGCGCGCTCGGCGCGCAGGCGCTCGTCGTTCGCGCCGACGTCGCAGTCGACGCCGACTGCCGTCGCCTCGCGCTCGAGGTCGAGCAGCGCTTCGGCCGCGCCGACGTCGTCGTCAACAACGCCGGCACGACCAAGTTCGTCGCCGCCAGGGACCTCGAAGGCCTCGACGCCGCCGACTTCCAGCACATCTACGCCGTCAACGTGATCGGCGCCTACCAGATGGTGCGCGCGCTGGTCCCGCTCCTCGAGCGCAGCGGCGGCGGCGCGGTCGTCAACGTCTCGTCGATCGCGTCGATCATGGGCACCGGCTCGTCGCTTGCGTACATGGCGAGCAAGGGCGCGCTCAACGCGCTCTCGGTCGGGCTCGCGCGCTCGCTCGCGCCGCAGATCCGCGTCAACGCGATCGCGCCCGGGCTGGTCGAGACGCCGTGGATGGAAAAGGGCCTCGGTGCCGAGCGCTACGCGGCGACGGTCGCCGGCTACCGCGCGCGCGCGGCGCTCGACGCCGTCGTCGCGCCCGAGGACGTCGCCGAGGCGGCGTGGTTCCTCGGCGTCGGCGCGGCGAAGACGACCGGCGAGGTGCTGCTCCTCGACGCCGGGCTGCGGCTGCGCCGCGACTGAGCGCGCGGGCGCGAAACTCGCGCGCTGGTCGACGATCGAACGGGCAAGCCCGATCGGGGCGAACTCGGATAGGAGCGCAAACATGAAAGCATCGATCGTCGTTGCGGCGCTGGCGCTGGGCGTCGCCGCCATTCCTGCCGTCGGCGCGCAAGCCGGCAAGGTCATCGAGATCCGACAGACCGTCGGCAGCACCGAGCCGTCGCCGGAGAGCGCCGCAGCGGCGCGACACGAGGCGGCGGCCGCGCTGGCGCAAGCCAGACACGACTGCCGCGAGGAGGCGAATCGCGCAGACCGGCAGAGCTGCCTCGACGCTGCACGCGCCGACTACCGTCACCTGATGGAGATGGCGCGCACCGCGAGCTGATTTCCTCCGACCGCGCGCGGCCGGCTGCCCGCGCGCGCGTCGCCGCGCCCGACCGGGGAATCGCGCGACCGACGGCAAGCGCCGTCGGCAGCGGCGGCGGCGCGAACGTCACAATGCGGCGGTGCACTCGCTCGCCGCCTCCGTTCAATCGTCGACGCGCTTCGGCCGTGCGATGCTCGCGCACTTTCCGCTCGAGCCGGGCGCCGTCTACCTCAACCACGGCACCGTCGGTGTCGCGCCGCTCGCGGTCATGCGCGCGCGCAGCGCGATCCTCGACGAGATCGAGCGCCACCCGGCGCGCTTCATGATCCGCGAGCTGATGACGCTCGGCATGTCGGAGCCGCCCGCCGAGCCTCGGCTGCGCGCCGCCGCCGAGCGCGTCGGCGCGTTCCTCGGCGTCTCCGGCGACGGCATCGCGTTCGTCGACAACGCGACGAGCGCGATCAACGCCGTGCTGCGCTCGATCGAGCTCGCGCCGGGCGACGAGATCCTCGTCCACGACCAGGCGTACGGCGGCGTCGTTCGCGCGATCGCGTTCCTCGCCCGCGAGCGCGGCGCGACGATGACGCGCTTCGCGCTGCCGTTTCCGGCGCGCGCGCCCGAGGACTTCGTCGCCGCGGTCGAGCGCGCGCTGACGCCGCGCACGCGCCTCGCGCTGCTCGACCACGTCGGCTCCGAGACCGCGCTCGTCATGCCGCTCGCCGCGATGGCGGCGGCGTGCCGCGACCGCGGCGTCGCCGTCCTCGTCGACGGGGCGCACGCGCCGGGAGCGATCGCGGTCGACATCGCCGCGCTCGGCGTCGACTGGTACGCCGCCAACCTGCACAAGTGGGCGTTCGCGCCGCGCAGCTGCGGCGTCCTCTGGGCGGCGCCCGAGCGGCGCGCGGGGCTGCATCCCGGCGTCATCTCGTGGGGCGTGACGAGCGGCGACTGGCTGCAGGAGTTCGACTGGACCGGAACGCGCGATCCTTCGCCGTGGCTCGCTGCGCCGGCGGCGCTCGACTTCATGCACGACGTCCTCGGCGTCGCCGCGATGCGCGACCACAACCACGACCTCGCGTGGCGGAGCGCGCAGCTGCTCTGCCGGCGCTGGCGGCGCGACTGGACGACGCCCGAATCGATGGTCGGCTGCATGGTGACGGTGCCGTTGCCCGAGCGGCTCGGCGCCGGCGACGCGGCGAAGGCGCAGCGCCTGCGCGACACGCTGTTCGAGCGCGACGCGATCGAGGTGCCGGTGATCGCGCGCGGCGGCGAGCTCTGGGCGCGCGTCTCGCTGCAGGTCTACAACGACGCGTCGGACGTCGAGCGCCTGGCCGCCGCGGTCGACGCGCTGTGAGCGCGCGCGTGAGGACGATTCCACTCCGGCGACGGCTGCTGGTGCTCGGCGCGGCGGCGATCCTGCCGCTGGCGCTGATGTCCGGGGTCGCGCTGCAGGCGCTGCTCGAACAGCAGCAACGCCAGGCCGAGCAGTCGACGCTCGACCTCGCGCGCGCGCTCGCGACCGCCGTCGAAACCGAGCTGCGGCTGACCGTCTCGTCGCTGCAGTCGCTCGC
>DASSRF010000360.1:0-8073 GCA_035701945.1 Caldimonas sp.
GACGTCTTCGCACGCCACCTCGTCGTCACCGAGCGCGCCGGCGGCAGCCTGCGGCTTCGCGTGATCGATGTCGAGAGCGGCGCCGAGCACGCGATCGCGTTCGACGAGCCGGCGTACAGCGTCCACGCCAGCGGCAACGCCGAATTCGAGACGACCACGCTGCGCTTCGTCTACACGTCGATGACGATGCCGGCGTCGACCTTCGACTACGACCTGCGGACGCGCGAGCGCGTCTTGCGCAAACGCCAGCCGGTGCCCGGCTACGACCCGGCCCTGTATTCGAGCGAGCGCACGTTCGCGACCGCGCGCGACGGCACGCAGGTGCCGATCTCGCTCGTCTACCGCAAGGACAGGAAGCTCGCGTCGCCGCAGCCGCTGCTCCTCTACGGCTACGGCGCGTACGGCATCCCGATCGACCCGGCGTTCTCGCAGACGCGCGTCTCGCTGCTCGACCGCGGCGTCGTCTTCGCGATCGCGCACATCCGCGGCGGCGGCGACCTCGGACGAACGTGGTACGAGGCCGGCAAGATGGCGAGGAAGCAGACGAGCTTCGACGACTTCATCGCCTGCGCCGAGGCGCTGATCGCGACCGGCTGGACGACGCCGGCGCAGCTCGCGATCGAGGGCGGCAGCGCCGGCGGCCTGCTGATGGGAGCGGTCGTCAACCAGCGGCCCGAGCTCTTCCGCGCCGTCGTCGCCGCGGTCCCGTTCGTCGACGTCGTCACGACGATGCTCGACGAGTCGATGCCGCTCACCGTCGGCGAGTTCATCGAGTGGGGCAACCCGAAGATCGCCGAGGAGTACGCGTGGCTGCGCGCGTACAGCCCGTACGACAACCTGAAGCCGGGCGCGTATCCGGCGATGCTCGTGCGCACCGGGCTCAACGACACCCAGGTCGCGTACTGGGAGCCGGCGAAGTACGTCGCGCGCCTGCGCACGCTGAAGACCGACGACCGCCCGCTCGTCTTCAGGATCAACCTCGACGTCGGCCACGGCGGGGCCTCGGGCCGCTTCGACAGCCTGCGCGAGATCGCCGAAGACGACGCCTTCGTCCTCGTCGAGCTCGGCGTCGCGTCCTGAGCGCTGCCGCGCCGACGCGCCCGCCGACGCGCGCGCTGCGCGTCGTCGTCGCGCTGCTGCTCGCGAGCGTGCTGGCGTTGACCGCGGCGCAGCGTTTCGTGAGCGAAGGGCCGTGGTGGCTCGAGCTGTCGCGCTACCTGCCGTATCCGCTCCTCGTCGCGCCCGCGGTCGTCGCGCTGCTGCTCTCGATCCGTCTCGGCTGGCGGTGGCTCGTCGCCGGCGCGGCGACGATCGCGGCGTTCGCGACGGTGGCGATGGGGTTCGTGTGGAACTCCGACCCCGGCGACGACGCTCGTGTCGACGTCCGCTTCATGACCTACAACGTCAAGGCGCTGCTCGCGATCGAGCGGCCGGGCGGGCTCGCGGCGCTCGCCGGCGAGGTCGAGCGGCATCGTCCCGACGTCGTCGTGATGCAGGACTCGAGCCCGCTGATGCGCGGCCGCGACCCCGAGCGGCCGGGGCCGATGTTCGGCCTGCCCGAGGTGCGCCGCGAAGCGCAGTACGTGATCGCGAGCCGCTGGCCGCTGCGCAACTGCACGACGGCGCGTGCCGACACCGTCGAGGCGCCGCTCGTCTTCGCGCGCTGCACGGTCGATCGTCCCGGCGGCGCGTTCGAGATCGTCGACGTCCACCTCGAGTCGCCGCGCCACGGGCTCGTCGCCGCGCGCCGCGAGGGCCTCGACGGCATCGAGCTCTGGGAGAGCAACCATGCCGGCCGCGTCGCGCAGGCGCGCGCGCTCGCGGCCGTGCTGCGCACGAGCGCGCGTCCGCTCGTCGTCGGCGGCGATCTCAATTCGCCCGACGCGTCGGCAGCGATGCAGGCGCTCTTCGCGAGCGGCCTGCGCGACGCGTTCGCGAGCGCGGGCCGCGGCTGGGGCCACACCTACGGCCACACGCTCCGGCCGCGCTTCTCGTTCCTGCGCATCGACCACGTCCTCGTCAGCGACGACGTCGAGGTCGTTCGCGCGTTCACCGGCGGCAAGGACGCGTCGGACCACCGGCCGGTGATCGCCGACCTGCGCCTGCCGCAGCGCTGACCGCGCCGCGGCGCGTCGCCGCCGACGAGGCCGTCAGACGTCGAAGAAGACGGTCTCGTCCTCGCCCTGCAGGCGGATGTCGAAGCGATAGACCGCGGCGCCGTTGTCGAGCCGGCGGTCGAGCCGCTCGGCGACGAGCGTCTGGCGGCGCTGCTCCCACTCGATCAGGTTGAGGACGGCGTCGTTGGCGTTCGCCTCGGCCTCGTCGCTGAAGTAGATGCGCGTGTTGAGGCCCATGTTGATGCCGCGCGCGACGACCCACGCGTTGATGTGCGGCGCCATGACGCGGCCGTTCCTGCCTTCGACCGCGCCGGGCTTGATCGTGTCGAACGTGTAGACGCCGGTTTCGAAGTCGGTGCAGCCGCGGCCCCAGCCGCGAAAGTTCGGGTCGATCGACTTGCCCGGCTGGCGGTCGGCGGGATGCGCGTACTTGCCTTCGGCGTTGGCCTGCCAGATCTCGATCAGCACGTCCTTCAGCACGGTGCCGATGCCGTCGAAGACGCGGCCCTCGATGCGGATCTTCTCGCCCCTGGTCCTGTCGTTCGCGAGGACGCTGCCGAAGTTCTTCTCGAAGATGTCGAATCCCGCGGCGTGCGGCGCGAGCCCGATGTGGACGTACGGCCCCGCGGTCTGCGACGCCGTCTCGCGGCGGATCCTCAGCTCGCTGCCGCCCGGTGCGGCGAGCGGACCTTCGAGGCCGTGGCGGTGCTCCATGTGCCCGCTCATCGACCTTCTCCTGCGGGCGTCTTCTGGACGTGGTTCTCGAACAGCGTCGCGCGCTGGCCGCGCAGGACGATGTCGAAGCGGTAGGCGCGGCTGTCGAGCTGGACGAAGGCGCCGACGTCCTGCAGCGCGATCAGGCCGCGGATCTGCTCCTCGCTCGGCACGACGCCGAGGATCGGGCAGCTCTTGATCAGCGGATCGCCCTCGAAGTACATCTGCGTGATCAAACGCTGCACCCAGCCGTCGCCCGAGATCGCGTAGTGGATGTGCGCCGGCCGCCAGTCGTTGACGCGGTTGCGCCAGGGGTACGGCCCGGGCTTGATCGTGCGGTACGCGTAGTAGCCGTTCTCGTCGGTGAGCATGCGGCCGCAGCCGCCGAAGTTGGGGTCGAGGGTGCCGATGTACTGGTCCTTCTTGTGGCGATAGCGGCCGCTCGCGTTGGCCTGCCAGACCTCGACGAGCGCGTTCCTGAGCGGCCGGCCGAGCTGGTCGTGGACGTAGCCGTGGACGACGATGCGCTCGCCGATCGGCATGCCTTCCTTGGCGTAGTTGAGGATGAGGTCGTCGTCGAGCGGGCCGAGCTCGTCGGCGCGAAAGACCGGCGCGGTGATCTCCGAAAGCGACTGCTGCAGCGAGATCAGCGCGAGCTTCGGGCTTCTGAGGACGCTCGTCTTGTACTGCGGCGTGTAGGCCGCGGGGTGCGACGTCGTGTCGCGCATCATGAATTCGCCATCGGGCTGCGGCGTGCGCATCGGGCCTCCTTTGCAAGACGGGTCGCAGGCGATTCTGCGCCCGCCGCGGCATCAGTGGCGATCGGCCGGGCCGGGCAGCGTGCCGACCCCGGCGGACGGCGCGTGGGGATGGTGGTGATGCAGCCGCGCGAAGGCCGCCTTGATCTTCTGCACGCCGTCGTCGACGAACGTGAAGACGACCGGGATGACGAGCAGGCTCAGGAACGTCGACGTGATGAGGCCGCCGATGACGACGATCGCCATCGGCGCGCGAAAGCTCGGGTCGGTGCCGATGCCGAGCGCGATCGGCATCATGCCGGCGCCCATCGCGATCGTCGTCATGACGATCGGCCGGGCCCGCTTGTGGCAGGCGTCGATCAGCGCTTCGAAGCGCGACATGCCGCGGTCGCGGCGCGCCATGATCGCGTACTCGACGAGCAGGATCGAGTTCTTGGTCGCGATCCCCATCAGCATGATCAGGCCGATCATCGACGGCATCGAGAGCGCGGTGCGGGTCAGGAAGAGGGCGAGGAACGCACCCGGCACCGAGAGGACGAGCGCGACCAGGATCGTCGCCGGCTGCACGAAGTCCTTGAACAGCAGCACGAGGACGATGTAGATGCAGGCGACGCCGGTCAGCATGGCGAGGCCGAACGAGCCGAACAGCTCGGCCATCGCCTCGGCGTCGCCGACGGAGGTCTGGACGACGCCCTGCGGGAGGTTGCGAATGCTCGGCAGCGCGAGCGCTTCCTTCTCGACCTCGCCGAGCGGCTGGCCGTTGAGCTCGATCTCGAAGTTGATGTTGCGCAGCCGGTCGTAGCGGTTGATCTGCGCCGGCCCGCTGTCGATCGCGAGCGTCGCGACGTTGCCGAGCTGCACCGGGCCGCGCGCGCCGGGCACGGCGAGGCGCGACAGCAGATCGAGGTCGGTGCGCGCGTCGGCGGCGAGCTTGACGACGACCGGCACCTGGCGCTGCGCGAGGTTGAGCTTGGCGAGCGACTGGTCGTAGTCGCCCGCCGTCGCGATGCGCAGCGTGTCGGCGATCGCCGCCGACGTCACGCCGAGGTCGGCGGCGCGCGCGAAGTCGGGCCGCACGATGAGCTCGGGGCGCACCAGGCTCGACGACGAGACGACGTTGCCGATCCCGGGCAGCGTGCGCAGCTCCTGCTCGACGCGGCGGGCGTGCGCCGCAAGGACGGCGCCGTCCTCGCCGGCGAGGACGAGGACGTACTTCTCGTTCGAGCCGCCGAAGCCGACCTTGATGCGCGCGCCCGGGACCGCGGTCAGCGCGTCGCGCAATTCCTGCTCGATCGCCTGCTTGCTGATGCCGCCGCGGTCGTGGCGCGGCGTCAGGTTGATCGTCAGCGTCGCCTTCGTCACCTCGGCGGCGCCGCCGGGCGCGAACGGATCGGCGCCGGTGCTGCCGCCGCCCACCGCGGTGTAGACGAGCTTGACGTGCCGGTTCTTCTGCACGATGGCGCGCGCGCTTTCCGCGGTCGCGAGCGTCTGCTCGAAGGTCGATCCCGGCGGCAGCGAGACGTGGACCTGCGTCTGCGAGAGATCGTCGGGCGGCAGGAAGCCGCTCGGCAGGAACTGCGACAGCGCGAGCCCGCCGACGAAGAAGACAGTCGCCGCGACCGTCGTCAGCACGCGGTGGCGCAGCGCCGCCTGCACCCAGCGCAGGTAGATCGCGATCCAGCGGCCTTCGCGGCGCGGCTTCTTCGGCGGCCGCAGGACGTACGCCGACATCATCGGCGTCAGCATCCGGGCGACGACGAGCGACATGAAGACGGCGATCGCCGCCGTCCAGCCGAACTGGACGAAGAACTTGCCCGGAACGCCGCTCATGAACGCGGTCGGCAGGAACACCGCGACGAGCGTGAACGTCGTCGCGATCACCGCCAGCCCGATCTCGTCGGCCGCCTCCATCGCCGCCGCGTACGGGCGCTTGCCCATGCCGAGGTGGCGCATGATGTTCTCGATCTCGACGATCGCGTCGTCGACGAGGATGCCGACGACGAGCGAGAGCGCGAGCAGCGTGACGACGTTGATCGTGAAGCCGAGCAGCGACATCAGCCAGAACGCCGGAATCACCGACAGCGGCAGCGCCGTCGTCGCGACCAGCGTCGCGCGCCAGTCGCGCAGGAAGATGAAGACGACGAGCACGGCGAGCGCGGCGCCCTCGTAGAGGAGCGCCATCGAGCCTTCGTAGTTCTCGACCACCGGGTCGACGAAGTTGAACGCCTCGACGATGCTGATGTCGGGGTGCTCGGCCTTCAGCCGCTCGAGCTGCCTGCGCACGCCGTCGGCGACCTCGACCTCGCCGGCGCCGCGCGAGCGCACGATCTCGAAGCCGACGACCGGCCTGCCGTCGAGGAGCGCCGTCGAGCGCCGCTCGGCGACGGTGTCGCTGACGTTGGCGACCTGGTCGAGGCGGACGCGGCGGCCGTCGGAGAGAGCGATCTCGAGCGCGGCGAGCTCGGCGGCCGAGCGCACGGTCGCGATCGTGCGCACCGACTGCTCGCCGCCGCCGAGGTCGGTGCGGCCGCCCGAGCCTTCCTGCTGGATCTGGCGCAGCTGGCGCGAGATGTCGGCGGCGGTCGCCTTCAGCGCCTGCAGCCGTGCCGGGTCGAGCTCGACGCGCACCTCGCGGCTGACGCCGCCGACGCGCGTCACCGCGCCGACGCCGCGCACCGAGAGGATGCTGCGCGTCACCTGGTCGTCGACGAACCACGACAGCGCCTCGTCGTCCATGCGGCTCGAAGCGACCGTGTAGGTGAGGATCGGCGAGCCGGCGAGCTCCATCTTGGCGATGACCGGATCGCGCAGGTCGGTCGGCAGGTCGGAGCGCACGCGCGAGACCGCGTCGCGGACGTCGTCGACCGCTTCCTGCGTCGGCTTCTCGAGGCGGAACTCGATCGTCGTCGTCGAGACGCCGTCCTGCACCGTCGTGTAGATGTGCTTGACGCCCTGCAGCGTCGCGACCGAGTTCTCGATCTTGCGGGCGACCTCGGTCTCGAGCAGCGCCGGCGACGCTCCCGGCAGCGCCGCCGTGACGGTCACCGTCGGCAGGTCGATGTCGGGGAACTGCTGGATCTTCATCGCCCGGAAGCTCATCAGGCCGACCGCCGTCAGCATGATGAAGAGCAGCATCCCGGGGATCGGGTTCTTGATCGACCACGACGAGACGTTCATCATGGCCGCGGCGCCTTGCTGCTGCTCGCGCTCGCGGCGTTCGCAGGCACCGCCGCCGGCGGCGCGTCGACGACGCGGACGGTGTCGTTGTCGGCGAGAAAGCCGCCGCCCGAAGCGACGACGCGCGCGTCGGGCTCGAGCCCCGAGGTGACCTCGACGCGGTCGCCGACGCGGCGGCCGACCCCGATCTTCGCCTGCGCCACCTTCGAATCGGCGCCGACCTTGAAGACGTAGCTGAAGCCTTCGCGCAACTGCACCGCGCTCGCCGGCAACGTCAGCGCGCTCGAGCTGCCGAGCTCGAACTCGCCGCGCGCGAACATGCCGGCGCGCGCGCTGCCCGGCGAAGGCAGGTCGACGTAGACGATGCCGAGGCGCGTCTGCGGATCGACCGTCGGCGCGACCATGCGCACCTTGCCGGCGATCGCGGTGCCTCCCGCGGGCGTCACCGTCGCGCGCGTGCCCGGCTCGATCTGCGCGAGGTCGGCGGCCTGCACCTCGGCGCGCCATTCGAGCCGGCCCTGGCGGATCAGGCGGAACAGCTCCTGCCCCGCGGGCAGCACTGCGCCGACGGTCGCGCTGCGCGCCGAGATGACGCCGTCGTCGGGCGCGACGACCGCGGTCTGCGTCACCTTGAGCTGGCGCGCCTGCACCGCGGCGCGCTGCGCTTCGAGGCGCGCGCGCGCGGTGCGCTCGGCGGTGACGTACTGGTTGATCGTCGCTTCGCTGAGCGCGCCGGTCGCGCGCAGGCTCTGCGCGCGCTCGGCGTTGGCGGCCGCGTCGGCGAGCGTCGCCTCGGCCTCGGCGAGCGCCGCGCGCGTCTGCAGCAGGTCGACCTGCATCGTCTCGGGCGAGAACGTCGCGAGGACCTGGCCGCGCTTGACGACGTCGCCGACGTTGACGCGGACCTCGGCGAGGCGGAGCCCGTTCGCCTCGGTGCCGATGCTCGCCTCCTGCCAGGCGGCGATGTTGCCGTTGGCCTGCACGGTGAGCGGCAGCGTCGCGCGCTGCGGGCGCGTGACGACGACGCTGAGCGCCGGCTTGGCGGCGGCGGGCTTCTTCTCGCCCTGGTCGTCGAGCGCGTGGGCGCGCAGCGCGAGCGCGGCGGCGACGGCGAGCGCGACCGCGCCGCCGGTCGCGGCGCCGCGGCGAAGCGCGCGCGCGTTCATCGCGCAGGCGCTCCGGCGCGCGGCGCGTCGGCCGCGGTGCGGGTGTCGAGCGTCTCCGACCAGCCGCCGCCGAGCGCCCGGTAGAGCGCGATCCACGCGGCGACGCGCTCGCGGCGAAGCTCGATCAACGTGATCTGCGCC
>DASSRF010000361.1:0-2930 GCA_035701945.1 Caldimonas sp.
GTGCCGCGGCTGCTGACGAAGAGCGCGGGCTCGTCGGGCCGCGCGAGCTCGCCGCGGCGCGCGAGCCACGCCGCAAGCGCGGCAAGCGCGGGCGCGCCGACCGGAACCGCGCGCGGCTTGCTCCCCTTGCCGAGGACGTGCGCAGTCGCGTCGTCGGCGTCGATCCAGCCCCTGGCCGAAGCGCTCGCGACCGCGTCGAGGCCGACGAGCTCGCCGACGCGCAGGCCGCAGCCGTAGAGCAGCTCGGCGATGCACGCGTCGCGCGCGGCGAGCGCGTCGTCGCCGTCGTCGTCGCCGCGGTGGGCGACGAGCGCGACCGCATGGTCGACCGAGAGCGCCTTCGGGAGCGGCTGCGCGGCGCGCGGCGCACGCACGCCACAGGCCGGATTGGCGTCGAGCGCTCCGGTGCGTGCGAGCCGCCGGTAGAAGCCCCGCCACGCCGACAGGACGAGCGCGATCGAGCGCGGCGCGAGGCCGCCGGCGTGCAGCTGGGCAGCGAAGCGGCGCACGTGGTGCGTCTTCGCGTCGCGCAGCGGCAGCGCGAGCTTGGCCGCGAGCCGCTCGAGGCGGCCGAGCGCATCGTCGTAGAGCGCGAGCGTTCGCGCCGCGACGCGGCGCTCGACGCGCAGGTACTCGAGATGGCGAGCGACGTCGGCGTCGCGTGCGCGCGGCGCCGCGTCGTCGGCGCCGCTCTTGCTCATGCTTCGGGCAGCAAGCGCGTCAGCGCGGCGCTCGCGATCTCGCCGATGCGGGCGAGGAAGTCGGTGCCCATGTCGGCGCCGTAGCGCGTCGGATCGGGCGACGCGAGGACGAGCAGGCCGAACGCGGCGAGCTCGCCTTCGTGGCGCAGCGGCACCAGCGCGATCGACGACGCCCGGCCGGGATCGTCGAGCCACTGCACCGCCTCGAAGCCGGTGTTGACACCACAGTACGGCGCGCCGAGGCTGCTCGCGAACGTGCACACGTCGTCGCCGACGTCGCGCGCGAACGGCAGGCCGGCGAACGCTTCGGCGGCGCCCCAGACGCGCACCGCCGCCTCGGGAATCAGGAATTCGTGCTGCAGCTCGCGGACGAGGACGTCCGGCAGGTCGGCGGCGTTGGCGGTCAGCATCAGCGCGCGCGTCCAGCGGTGCAGCCCGTCGGCGATCGCCATGTTGTCCTGGCCGTGGCGGATCATCTCGATGATCTGCCGCTCGAGGCCTTTGATCTTGTCGCGCAGCATCTCCATCTGCCGCTCCTGCAGCGAGACGGCGCGCTGGCCGTGCGGGCTCGTCAGCTGGATCGTGCCGAGCAGCTCGGCGTGGCGCTCGAAGAAGCCCGGGCTCGCGGCGAGATAGTTCGCGATGTCGGTCTCGGTGACGCCCTGGACGCCGAGCGGCGTCGCTCCCTGGCTGTTGCTCACGTCGCTCGTTCCTCCATTCAAAGCTCGATCTCGCCCTCGAACGCCGTCTCCGCCGGCCCGGTCATCAGCACCGGCGCGCCGCCGCCGGCCCATTCGATCGTGAGCACGCCACCGTGCGTCGCGACGTCGACCTGCGGCGCGAAGACGCCGAGGCGGACGCCGACGGCGACCGCGGCGCACGCTCCGGTGCCGCACGCGAGCGTTTCGCCGGCGCCGCGCTCCCAGACGCGCAGGCGCGCGCGATCGCGCGCGACGACCTCGACGAAGCCGGCGTTGACGCCGCGCGCGAAGCGGGCGTGCTTCTCGAGCAGCGGGCCCTGCTCGGCGACCGGCGCGCGCTCGACGTCGGCGACGAGCTGCACCGCGTGCGGGTTGCCCATCGAGACGACCGCGACGTCGACGGTCGCGCCGTTGCCGAGCTCGACCGGCCAGAGCGCGAGGCCGCCGTCGCGCTTCTTCGGCGCCAGCCACGTGATGTCGAACGGCAGGTGCGCCGGATCGAAGTCGGGCGCTCCCATGTCGACGGTGACGCGGCCGTCGCTCTGCTCGCGCAGCTCCAGACGCCGATTCATCGTGTCGACGACGACGGTGCGCTTGGCCGTCAGGCCGCGGTCGCGGACGAAGCGGACGAAGCAGCGCGCGCCGTTGCCGCACTGCTCGACTTCGTCGCCGCTGCCGCCGTTGAAGATGCGGTAGCCGAAGTCGGCGCCGGCGCGCTGCGGCGGCTCGACGACGAGGATCTGGTCGGCGCCGACGCCGAAGCGCCGGTCGGCGATGCGCCTGAGCTGCGCGCCATCGAGCGCGAACGGCTCCTTCGTCGCGTCGATGACGACGAAGTCGTTGCCGGCTCCCTGCATCTTGGCGAAGCGAACGCGCATGGCGCGATTATCGGCGCTCGCGTCTGTCGTCCTGCACGCGGTGTCTGTCATCCTGAACGCAGTGAAGGATCTCGTCCGCGGCAGAGATCCTTCGCTTCGCTCAGGATGACAGCGAGACGTGGCTCAGCGATAGAGCGACGGCTCGCCCGGCGGCCGCGTCTTGAAGCGGCGGTGCACCCAGAGGTACTGCGCCGGGTTGCGGCGGATCTCGCTTTCGATCCAGCGGTTCATCCGCGCCGCGTCGGCGACCGGGTCCTCGCTCGGGAAGTCGCTCCACGGCTCCTCGTAGCGGACGCGATAGCCGGCGCCGCCAGGAAGGATCTCGGCGACCACCGGCTGCACGACCATGTCGAGCGCGCGCGCCATCCGCGACGGCGCGAGCAGCGTCGTCGCCTGGACGCCGAAGAACGGCACGAACGCGGCGTCGCGCGTCCCGAAGTCCATGTCGGGCAGGTTGAAGAACGCGTCGCCGCGGCGGATCGCGCGGACGAGCGCGCGGCCGGCGTCGTCGCGCTCGAAGATCTCGGCATTGCCGAGGCGCAGCCGTCCGCGCCGGAGCGCGCGGTCGAGGACGGCGTTGCTCTGCCGCTGGTAGATCGAGATGCCCTTGCGCCTCTGGAACAGGAGCACCGACGCGCCGGCGACGTCGA
>DASSRF010000362.1:0-3525 GCA_035701945.1 Caldimonas sp.
GAAAGGTCGTGATCTTGCCGCCCCAGACCGAGAGCAGCGGCGCGCCGCCGTCGCGGTCGAGTTCGAGCCGGTAGTCGCGAGTCACCGCCGCGGGGTTGCCCTCCTCGTCGTCGAGGAGCGGTCGCACGCCGCTGTACGTCCAGACGACGTCGGCCGGCACGATCGCGCGCGCGAAGTAGCGGCTCGCCTGCCTGCACAGGTACTCGATCTCGGCCGCGTCGGCGTGGGCGTCGCCGATCTCGCCCGGGTGGTCGACCTCGGTCGTGCCGATCAGCGTGAAGTCGCCTTCGTACGGAATCGCGAAGATGATGCGGCCGTCCGGGTTCTGGAAGATGTACGCGAGGTCGTGCTCGAACAGCCTGCGAACGACGATGTGGCTGCCCTTGACGAGGCGCAGCTGGACGCGGTCGGCGGCGTGCGCGTGCGCGGTCAGGAACTCGCCCGCCCACGGCCCGGCGGCGTTGACGAGGCTCCTCGCCGCGACCTGCAGCGTGCCGCCGCGCGCCGACTGCAGGCGCACCTGCCAGTGGTCGGCGCCGCGGACGGCGTCGACGCACCTGGTTCGCGTCAGCACGGTCGCGCCGCGCTCGGCGGCGTCGACGGCGCACAGCGCGACGAGGCGGGCGTCGTCGACCCAGCCGTCGGAATAGACGAAGCCCTTCGCGAACTCGCGCTTGAGCGGGCCGCCGGCGACGTGCGCGTGCAGGTCGACCGTCCGCGATCCCGGCAGCACCTCGCGACGCGCGAGATGGTCGTAGAGGAAGAGGCCGATCCGGATCATCCACACCGGACGCATCGACGGGTCGTGCGGCATCACGAACGAGAGCGGCCGCATGATGTGCGGGTTCGCCTTCAGCAGCACCTCGCGCTCGGCGAGCGCCTTGCGCACCAGGGCGAAGTCGTAGTACTCGAGGTAGCGCAGGCCCCCGTGGATCAGCTTGGTCGACGCGCCCGAGGTGTGCGACGCGAGGTCGTCCTGCTCGCAGAGGACGACGCGGGCGCCGCGGCCGGCGAGGTCGCGCGCGATGCCCGTGCCGTTGATGCCGCCGCCGACGACGAGGACGTCGACCTCGCGGCGGGCGGCGGTCGGGATGCGGTCGACGTCGTCCTGCGGCATCGCGACTATTCTTGCATCGGCGAGCGTGCGTCGTGCGCGGCTCGCTGTGTCATCCCGAGCGAAGCGAACGATCCCGGCCGCGGCAGAGATCCTTCACTGCGTTCAGGATGACGCCTGGAGGACGACGAACCGATGCCGACCGAACCCCGCCACCTGCTCGCGCTCGACCAGGGCACGTCGAGCTCGCGCGCCATCGTCTTCGATGCGCGCGGCCAGATCGTCGCGCTCGCGCAGCGCGAGTTCCGCCAGATCTTTCCGCAACCCGGCTGGGTCGAGCACGATCCCAGGGAGATCTGGAGCTCGCAGCTGGCGACGGCGCGCGAGGCGATCGCCAAGGCCGGGCTCGCCGCCGGCGACATCGCCGCGATCGGCATCACCAACCAGCGCGAGACGACGGTCGTCTGGAACCGCGCGACCGGCGAGCCGATCGCCAACGCGATCGTCTGGCAGGACCGGCGCACCGCCGCAGCGTGCGAGGCGCTCAAGCAGCGCGGCCTCGAGACGCTCGTTCGCGAGCGCACCGGTCTCGTCATCGACGCCTACTTCTCGGGCACCAAGCTCGCCTGGCTGCTCGACAACGTGGCCGGCGCGCGGGCCGCCGCGGCGCGCGGCGAGCTCGCGTTCGGCACCGTCGACAGCTGGCTGATGTGGCTGCTGACCGGGGGCGCCGACGCGGCGACGCGCGCGCAGGCGGTGCACGCGACCGACGCGACCAACGCGTCGCGGACGATGCTCTACGACGTGCCGCGCGGGCAGTGGAGCGACGAGCTGCTCGCCGCGCTCGACATCCCGCGCGCGGTGCTGCCCGAAGTCCAGCCCTCTAGCCACGTCTTCGGCCACACGAGCGCGGCGATCTTCGGCGCGCCGATCGCGATCGGCGGCGTTGCCGGCGACCAGCAGAGCGCGCTCTTCGGCCAGGCGTGCTTTCGCCCCGGGCAGGTCAAGAACACGTACGGCACCGGCTGCTTCATGCTGATGAACACCGGCGATCGCTTCGAGCCTTCGGCGAACGGCCTGATCGCGACGAGCGCGGCGCAGCCCGCCGCGACTCGCCAGTTCGCGCGCGAGGGAAGCGTCTTCATCGGCGGCGCGGTCGTGCAGTGGCTGCGCGACGGCCTGAAGGCGATCCGTTCGAGCAACGAGGTGCAGCAGCTCGCCTCGAGCGTCCCCGACAACGGCGGCGTGATGTTCGTTCCCGCGTTCACCGGTCTCGGCGCGCCGCACTGGAACCCGGACGCGCGCGGAACGATCGTCGGGCTGACGCGCGGCTCGACGATCGCGCACGTCGCGCGCGCCGCGCTCGAGTCGATCGCGTTCCAGAGCGCGGCGCTGCTCGACGCGATGAGCCGCGACATCGTCGCCGCCGGCGGCTCGCCGGTCGCCGAGCTGCGCGTCGACGGCGGCGCGAGCGTCAACGACCTGCTGATGCAGTTCCAGGCCGACCTGCTCGGCATCCCGGTCGTGCGGCCGAAGTGCGTCGAGACGACCGCGCTCGGCGCCGCGTACCTCGCCGGGCTCGCGTGCGGCGTCTGGCGCGGCACCGACGAGCTCGCGGCGCAATGGCAGGTCGAGCGCACGTTCCATCCGACGATGGCGCGCGACCGCGCGAACGAGCTGATGCGGCGCTGGGACCACGCGATCGCGCAAACCGTCGCGTGATCGCGCGCTTCGTGCGCGTTCGTCGCGGCTGCGCTCGGTGACAATCGCGCCATGTCGTGCATCCGCTCCTGGCTCGTCGCGGCGCTCTTCGCCGTCGTCGCGGGCCACGCCGCAGCGGCGACCGCGAGCGTCTACCTCGAGGAGCTGACGTGGACCGAGCTGCGCGACGCGATCGCGGCCGGCAAGACGACGGTGATCGTCCCGGTCGGCGGCACCGAGCAGAGCGGGCCCCACATGGTCCTCGGCAAGCACAACGTGCGCGCCCGGATCCTCGCGGGCCGCATCGCGCAGGGCCTGGGCAATGCGCTCGTCGCGCCGGTGATCGCCTACGTCCCCGAAGGCAGCATCGATCCGCCGGCGGGGCACATGCGCTTCCCGGGAACGATCAGCGTCCCCGAGGGCGCGTTCGAAGCGACGCTCGAGGCCGCCGCGCGCAGCTTTCGCCGTGCCGGCTTTCGCGACGTCGTCCTGATCGGCGACCACGGCGGCTACCAGAAGAGCCTCGCCAGGGTCGCCGCGAGGCTCGACCGCGAGTGGGCGAAACAGGGCTCGCCGGTGCGCGTCCACGCGATCGAGGAGTACTACCGCGCCGCCGAGCGCGACTTCGCCGCGCTGCTGAAAAAGCAGGGGCTGAGCGATGCCGAGATCGGCGTCCACGCCGGCGCGGCCGACACCTCGCTCGCCCTCGCGGCCGACCCGCAGCTCGTTCGCGGCGCGCGCCTGCACGACGGCACCGCGCCCGGCGCGGC
>DASSRF010000363.1:0-5152 GCA_035701945.1 Caldimonas sp.
GAGCTCGACGCGCAGCACGCCCTCGTCCGCCAACCCGTTCCTGCTGTCGAGCAAGGCGTGGAAGATCGGGTCGCCGTCGAAGCGCGGCATGCAGCACCAGACGATCGCGCCGCGCGCGTCGACGAGCGCGCCGATCGCGCAGTTGCCGATCAGGCCGAGGTTCAGGCTCGCAGGTTCCGAGGTCATGGGGCAGCAGTGGTCGGTCGGCTTCGGGAACAATGGCTGGTTCGGTCGCGCACCGCGAAGCGAAGGGCCCGAAGGCGCCGACCGGCTCGGAATTGTCCCGGATGGAACGTCTCTTCACGCCACGCGGCGAGGCGGCGCTCGAGGCGGTGATGCGGCTCGACCCCGTGCTCGCCTTCGATTTCGACGGCACGCTCGCGCCGATCGTCGATCACCCCGACGACGCGCGCGTGCCTGTGGAGATTGCGCAATGCCTCGCCGAGCTCGCCCAGCGCCACCCGGTCGCGATCATCTCCGGCCGCAGCGTCGGCGACGTGCGCGCGCGCCTCGGCTTCGCACCGCGGTTCGTGATCGGAAACCACGGCGCCGAGGACGAGTCCAGCCGGCTGCCCGGGGACGCGCGCGACGCGCTCGATGCGCTGCGCGCCCGCATCGTCGCCGCCGGCCCCGCCCTCGTCGGCGCCGGCGTGACGGTCGAAGACAAGCGCTATTCGCTCGCCCTGCACTACCGGCTCGCCCCCGACGCCGCGCTCGCCCGTGCCGCGATCGCCGCGTTGCTCGACGGGCTGCCGCGCGGGCTCGACAGCTTCGGCGGCAAATGCGTCGTCAACGTCGTCGCCGCAGGCCTGCCGGACAAGGGCGACGCGTTGGCTGCCATCGTGCGCCGCAGCGGCGCGGGCGCCGCCTGCTTCGTCGGCGACGACGTCAACGACGAGGCGGTGTTTCGCCGCGCTTCGGCACCGTGGCTGACGATCCGCATCGGCGTCGACGACCCCGGATCGCAGGCGATGTTCTTCCTCGACGACATCGCCGAGCTCGCCGTCGTGCTGCGCCGCATGCGCTCGCTGTCGTCGCTCGCCTGAGCCGCGCTGCACGACGGCGCTCAGGGCGACCGGTGGCGCAGCACGCGCGCCTCGATCCGCTGGCGCTGACGCAGGCGCGCCGCGTCGGTCAGCATCCGACCGGCCCAGCGGTAGACGTTCGACTCGCGCACCGTCACCCGCAGGCTCGCCATCCGCTCGCGCTGCTCGGCCGGAGGCATCGTCAGCGCGTGATGGAGCGCGTCGGCGCACTCCTCGACGTGGTAGGGGTTCACGATCAGCGCCTCGGTCAGCTCGCGCGCGGCGCCGGCGAAGCGGCTCAGGATCAGCACCCCCTGCTCGTCGTCGCGGGTCGCGACGAACTCCTTCGACACCAGGTTCATGCCGTCGTGCAGGCTGGTCACGAGGCAGACGTCGGCGGCACGGTAGAACTGGATCAGGACGTCGTGCTCGTGGTGCTGCGCTCGCAGGATCACCGGCGGCGGACCGTCGCCGCCGAAACGCTCGTTGATGCGCCGGCACACCGCCTCGATCCTCTCCTGGAACAGGCGGTATTCCTCGAGCGAGCTGCGCGTCGGCGCGGCGATCTGGACGAACGTGAACTTGCCGATCCATCGCGGGTGCTTCTCGAGCATGCGCTCGACCGCGTGCAGCCGCTCGAGGATTCCCTTGGTGTAGTCGAAGCGGTCGACGCCGAGCGCAAGGCGCTGGCCGGCGGGCAGCGCGCACTCGGCGAGGACCCGCTCGCGGCAGCGCTCGATCGACGGCCAGCTCGCCTCGACCGCGGGGAGCGGCCACTCGATCGAGATCGGGTAGCTCTCGACCAGCGTTTCCGAGTCGCGATACGAGATCGTCGAGTGCTCGTGCTCGATCCGCGCCTCGAGATAGCGGTCGACGGTCTCGAGGAAGTTCTTGCAGTGGTAGCGCGTGTGAAAGCCGAGGATCGTGCTGCCGAGCAGCCCCTCGAGCAGTTCGCGCCGCCACGGGCAGATCCCGAAGGACTCGGGGTTCGGCCACGGGATGTGCCAGAAGGTCAGCACGGTCGCTCCGGGCAGCCGCGAGCGCACCATCGCTGGCAGCAGCGCAAAGTGGTAGTCCTGCACGAGCACGATCGGATCGTCGCTGCGCGCCTCGGCGACCACGGCGTCGGCGAAGCGCTGGTTCACCTCGCGATACGCCTTCCAGTCCGACTCGCGGAAGACCGGACGCACGTGGGCGACGTGACACAGCGGCCACAGCCCCTCGTTGGCGAAGCCGTAGTAGTAGCCCTGTTCCTCCTCGGGCGTCAGCCAGATCCGGCGCAGCACGTAGTCCTTCTCGCCCGGCGGCACGCGGATGCGGTCGTCCGAGTCGACCGCGGCGCGGTCGGCGCTGCCGCTGCCGTGCGCGATCCAGGTCCCCGAGCAGGCACGCATCACCGGCTCGACGGCGGTCACGAGCCCGCTCGCGGGCCTGCGGATGACGACTCCGCCGTCGGCGCCGGCGTCGTGGATGTACGGCTCGCGGTTGGAGACGACGATGACTTCGTCGCCGCGCAGCTGCGTGGCGAGCAACGAGCGCAACCGGGCGGCGTCCCACGGAGCGTCCGGGCCGAGCGAGCGCCGGTACTCGTCCTCGAGGTCGCGCAGCCTCAGGCGCAGGTCGGCCGCGAACGGAGCGAGCTCGCCGCTCGGCGCGATCGGCAGGATCAGGCCGTCGCCGCGCAGCAGCGCCCGCGCGCCGGACACCCAGCCGCGCCAGCTGATCTGGGCGACGACGACGGTGATGAGCGCGATGACGACGCCCAGCACGGCGATCAGCGCGACGAGATATTGCTTGGTGTCCTCGCTCCGCTTGGCGATGAAGCTGACGTCCTGGACGAGAACGAGATCGGCGACCTTGCCGTTCTCGCCGACCACTGCGTGCATGCCGACGTGCACCGGGCCGCCCGCGACGCGCACCACCGGCGACGGCGACTGCGCGACCTCGCGCGCCTCCTTGCAGCCGAGCGTCATCGGGTACCCGTCGGTGTGGCGCAGCAGGGCGTCGCCGCGCGTGCACAGCCCGATCGCGATCAGCCGCTCGTCCTTGACGGCGCGGTTGAAGAGCGTCATCAGCCGCCGCCCTTCGGGATCGGCGATCGCCTCGCTGATCGAGTCCGACAAGGCGTTGGCGACGAGCTCGCCGCGCATGTTGAGGTCGCGCGAGAACCAGCGCAGCGTCAGCCGGTCCATGATCGGCAGCGCCAGGTACGCAGCGACGCCCAGCGTGAGCAGGAGCGGGAGCAGGAAGCGCAGCTGAAGGCGGATCGTGTTCATATCGCGACGATGCGCGGCATCACCCTCGGGGTGGCGGGCCATCCTACATTTGTTCCAATGCCCTGATGGACACGCTCGCGCTCGACTCGTGGGGCAGCGTCGGGGCAGTCGCGGTCGCCGTCGTGCTCGTCGCCCTGCTCGCGCACCGCGTGCTGCGACCGATCGTCTTTCGCCTGAGCGGCTACTCGACGATGCTGGTCGCCGTCGTGCGGCGCTCGGATCCGCCGATGCGCGTGCTGCTTCCGCTCGTCGGCCTGACGATCCTCTGGCAGGCGACGCCCGACGAGCTGCCGCGGCTCGCCGCGGTGCAGCACGTCACCGGCGTGCTCGGCATCGCCTGCCTCACCTGGCTCGTCATCGCCGCGATCCAGGGCGTCGCCGACGGCGTCATCGCGCTGCATCCCTCGGACGTCGCCGACAACCTGCACGCGCGGCGGGTGCAGACGCAAACGCGCGTGCTGGCGCGCATCGCGATCGGTGCGGTCCTGATCGCCGGGCTCGCGTTCGTGCTCATGACCTTCCCGCGGGCGCGCGAGCTCGGCGCGAGCCTGCTCGCGTCGGCCGGCGTCGCCGGCCTCGTCGTCGGCCTCGCCGCGCGCTCGGTCTTCGGCAACCTGCTCGCCGGGCTGCAGATCGCGCTCGCGCAGCCGCTGCGGCTCGACGACGTGCTGATCGTCGAAGGCGAGTGGGGCCGCGTCGAGGAGATCACCGCGACCTACGTCGTCGTCAAGCTCTGGGACGAGCGGCGGCTCGTCGTGCCGCTGCAGTGGTTCATCGAGCACCCGTTCCAGAACTGGACGCGCCGCAGCGCCGAGATCGTCGGCACGGTGTTCCTCTGGGTCGACTACCGGCTCGACGTCGCCGCGGTGCGTGCCGAGGCGCGGCGTCTGTGCGAAGGCGCGAAGGAGTGGGACGGCCGCGTCTGCGTCGTCCAGGTCACCGACGCGAGCGATCGCGCGATGCAGCTGCGCATCCTCGTCAGCTCCGGCGACGCCGGACGCAACTTCGAGCTGCGCTGCATCGTCCGCGAAGGCCTGATCGCGTTCGTGCAGCGCCACCACGGCGACGCGCTGCCGCGCCTGCGCGCCGAGGTCGACGCCGGGCCGGCGCGCGACGACGCCGCTAGGGAGCGCGTCCCGGGATCGGCGGTGGCGTGACCGCGACGTCGCCGCACTGCGCGCGGTGCCGCAGCACGTGGTCCATGACGACGAGCGCGAGCATCGCTTCGGCGATCGGCGTCGCGCGGATGCCGACGCACGGGTCGTGACGGCCGAACGTCTCGACGGTCGTCGCCTTGCCGGCGCGGTCGATCGAGCGGCGCGGCGTCCGGATCGAGCTCGTCGGCTTGATCGCGAGCGAGACGGTGATGTCCTGCCCGGTCGAGATGCCGCCCAGCACCCCGCCGGCGTTGTTGCTCGCGAAGCCCTCCGGCGTCAGCTCGTCGCCGTGGCTCGAGCCGCGCTGCGCGATCGCTGCGAAGCCGGCGCCGATCTCGACCCCCTTGACGGCGTTGATCCCCATCATCGCGTGAGCGATGTCGGCGTCGAGCTTGTCGTAGAGCGGCTCGCCGAGCCCGACCGGGACGCCGCGGGCGACGACGTCGACGCGCGCGCCGCAGCTGTCGCCCGCCTTCCTCAGCTCGTCGACGTACGCCTCGATGCGCGCGATGTCGCTCGCGTTGGCGGCGAAGAACGGGTTGTCGCCGACGTGCTCCCAGCCTTCGAACGGGATCGCGATGTCGCCGATCGCGGTGAGATGGCCGAAGAAGCTCGTCCCGCAATGCTCGCGCAGCCACTTCTTCGCGATCGCCGCTGCGCCGACCGCAGGCGCCGTCAGCCGCGCCGACGCGCG
>DASSRF010000364.1:0-3683 GCA_035701945.1 Caldimonas sp.
GATGTCGGCGAAGCGCGCGTCCCAGGCACCGGTGACGACCTTGTACAGACGATCGATGGCCTGCTGCGGCTGGCCGGCGTCGGCGAGCGCGAGGCCGAGGTCGCGGTGCGACTGCGGCTCGTTCGGCGCGAGCTCGACGACGCGCTCGAGGATCGGCAGCGCCGCCTGCGTCTCGCCGGCCTGCTGCAGCCGGTAGGCGAGCAGGCGCAGCACCTGACGGTTCTGCAGGTCGAGCTCGGCGAGGTTCGAGAGCGCGCGCAGGCCCTGCGCGCGCAGCTCGCGGTCGCCCTTGGCGAGGAAGAAGTCGGCGACGTCGAGGAAGAAGCCGACGTTCGTCTCGTTGGCGCGCCGCTCGTCGAGGTAGATGCGCGTCCACTCGTCGCGGCGCGCGTCGTGCAGTCGCTGGATCGCCGCGCTCGCGTTCGCCGCCGGCGTCAGCGCGATCGCGATCGACGTCGATTCCGGGTCGGCGCCGGTGATGGCCTTCTTCGCCCGCGCGTTCGCAGGCGCGTCGCCGTCGCGCGCGCGATCGCGCGCCGCGAACGCCTGCATCTGCGGCGCCGTCGGCGCCGGCGCCGCGCTCGGCGCGGCCTTCGCGGCGCGTTCTTCGGACAGCACGCTCGGCGTCCGCGCCGCGGCGCGCTCGTCCTTGTTCTCGCGGAGCATCTCGTTGCGCTGCCCCTGCTGGCGCAATGCCTCCTGCGGCGCGGTCAGCGAGCCGACCGCGTCGGCCACCGCCGGCAGCGCCTTCGCGATCGCGAGCGGCAGCGGCGGCTCGCCCTTCGGGAAGTCGCGGTTCCACCACGCGACGCGCGCCTCGAAGCGGCGAACGACCTGCGCCAGCCGCTCGGCGTCGCTCGCGGCGCGGCGCTTCGCCACCGTCGCGGTGATGCGGTCGTATGCCGCGCGCAATTCGGCCGGCGGCTCGATCTCGTTGCGCACGTAGTCGTCGACCTGCTCGAGGACGAGGAGCGACGTCTCGCGCGTCGCGATGCCGAAGCGCTTGCCGATCTCGCGGATGCGGACCTTGTTGGTGCGCGCCTCGCCTTCGAGCGACGCCAGCGTGAGCCGCGCCCACTGCAGCGCCGCCAGGCTCGACGTCGCCGCGCGCGCCTTCACCGGCACGACGCGCGTCGTCACCGCGCCGGAGGCGTCGCGGATGCGCACTCTCAGCTCGGCCGAGTCGCCGGTGAGGATGCCGGCGGCGACGAGCCGTCCCGAGGCGACGCTCTGCGACTCGACGACGACGTCGCGCGCGCCGACCGCGTCGATCGCGACCAGCTCGCTGCCGCGCCTGAGCAGCGCGTCGATGGCGCCCTCGCGCGTCGCGGTCTGCAGGTCGATGCTGCGGCCGCCGGTCGCGTCGGCGAGCGCCTGCAGCGCCGCCGGGTCGCTGCTCGTCGCGCTGTTGATCGCGTACACGGGCACCGGGAACGCGAGCCGCCACGGCGCGCCGTAGTTGGCGAGGCCGTCGCTGAACCAGATCGCTTCCTGCGAGACGCCGTCGTGGCGGACTGCGCCGAGGTTGCTCGCGCCGTCGTAGACGGTGGTCTCGAGTGCGCGCCTGAGCGCCCGCCAGTCGCCGCCGCGGACCGCGAACGTCTGCGGTGGCGCGGCGACGTCGGCGACGCGCACCAGCGTCGCCGTCGTGTCGCGAACGGCCGTGAAGTAGGCGTCGAGGAGGGCGAGCTCGCGGTCGATGCGGCGCCGTGCGCCCGAGCCCGAAGCGTCCCAGACGATCTGCACGCTCTTCGGCAGCGGCCGCGGTGCGGTCCGCTGCGGCACCGGCAGCTCGAGCGTGAAGTAGACGTCGTCGCCGCGCGGCTCGACTGCGACCGCGGCGCCCGCCTGCGTCGGCACGCGCAGCGCGATCGGCTCCTTGGGCAGCGCTGCGTTCGCGAGCGTCGTCTGGGCGACGTAGCCACCGCCCGGCGCGCGCTCGAAGCGCAAGCCGAGTGCCGCCGGCGCGACGAGCTCGGGCACGACCGCAGCGCCGGGAACGCGCAGCGCGAGCGCGAGGTGATCGACGCGCTCGGCGTACGCGACCGGGATCCGCAGCCGCGAAGACGCCGGCTCGACGATCCTCAGCTCGACCGTGCGCGTCCGCCCCGGCAGGAGCGGATAGATGCGCAGCTCGTAGTTGTTGCCGATCGTCGTCTCGAGCAGGCCCGGGTCGACGCGGCGCCGCGCGATGTCCTCGAAGACCTGCTGCGCGCGCGCCTTCTCGACCGGCACCGCGGCGCGGAGCTTGCCGTCGACGTCGAGCGCGAAGCCGCTCACGACCTGGCCGGCGGCGAGCGGGAACTGCAGCTTGCCTTCGAGGATGCGCGGGTTCGGATTGAAGAAGACCATCTGCACGCGCGTCTGCGCCGCACCGCCGCTCACCTCGACGTCGAGCTGCAGCGACGCGAGCCGGATCGGCTGCTCGGCTCCCTGCACCTGCAGCACCGGAGGTCGCCAGATCGGCGGCGCGACCGGCTGCGCGATCGGCGGCGACGGCTGCGCGAACGCGAGCGTCGCGCCCGCGCAGGCGACGGCGAACGCGGCGATGGCGAAGGCCGCGCGCGCGGCGCGGCGGACGAAGACGGTCGAGGACGAGACGGCACGCATGCGAGCTCCCTGGCGGCCGCAGCGCGGCCGGTCGGGTGTGGAACGCGCCGCGCGCGCCGATGGGGTGAACCGGTCGTCGGGAAAGGGGCGACCCGTAAAATGCGCGACCTTTGCGCACCGCATGAACGTCCTTCGCTTCGCAGACCTCGTCGCCGCCGGTCGGGCGGCAGGTCGCCGCGTCTTCATCCGTGCCGACCTCAACGTCCCGCAGGACGACGCCGGCCGCATCACCGAGGACACCCGGATCCGCGCCTCGGTGCCGTGCATCGAGATGGCGCTTCGCGCCGGCGCCGCGGTGATGGTGACTTCGCACCTCGGCCGCCCGACCGAAGGCGAGCCCAGGCCCGAGGACACGCTCGCTCCCGTCGCCGCTCGCCTCGGCGAGCTGCTCGGGCGCAGCGCCGCGCTGCGCGCGAACTGGCTCGACGGCGTCGCGGTCGCTCCGGGCGACGTCGTCGTGCTCGAGAACTGCCGCCTCAACAAGGGCGAGAAGAAGAACGACCCGGCGCTCGCACGCAAGATGGCCGCGCTGTGCGACATCTTCGTCAACGACGCGTTCGGCACCGCGCACCGCGCCGAAGCGTCGACCTACGGCATCGCCGAGTTCGCGCCCATCGCGTGCGCCGGGCCGCTGCTCGCCGCCGAGATCGACGCGATCACGAAGGCGCTCGCGGCGCCGAGGCGGCCGCTCGTCGCGATCGTCGCCGGCTCGAAGGTCTCGACCAAGCTCGCGATCCTGCAGAGCCTGGCGAAGAACGTCGATCGCCTGATCGTCGGCGGCGGCATCGCGAATACGTTCCTGCTCGCCGAGGGAAAGCCGATCGGCAAGAGCCTCGCCGAGCCTGCCCTGGTCGACGAAGCGCGCGCGGTGATCGCGGCGATGCGCGCACGCGGCGCCGACGTGCCGCTGCCGAGCGACGTCGTCGTCGCGAAGGAGCTGAAGGCCGACGCGGCGGCGACGACCAGGGAAGTCGGCGACGTCGCCGCCGCCGACATGATCCTCGACATCGGCCCGAAGAGCGCCGAACGGCTCGCGACCATCCTGCAGACGGCGGGAACGATCGTCTGGAACG